>CAMDOY010000126.1 GCA_945903655.1 Rhizobium sp. Q54
CACCGGGGATCAAGGCTGCGTCAAACTTTTCCTCGGGGGAAGAGGCAGTCGGCGTTTTGAGGCATTAGGCAGCCGGCAGTCGGGAAGGTTGTTGTTGACTGTGAGTAGCTGATTCAAAAACTTACTGCCGACTGCCGACTGCCGACTGCCCCTCAAACCGCCATCCCCTGCAGATCATAAGGCCCGGCCTTTTCGATCTTCACGGTCACCAGATCGCCCACCCGCAGCGGGCGACGGGAAGCGATGTGGACGGAGCCGTCGATTTCAGGCGCATCGGCGCGGCTGCGTCCCTTGCCGACGCCATTTTCGAATGAATCAACAATGACTTGCAGTCGCTTCCCGACCTTGTTTTTCAAGATCGAGGCGCTGATCGCCTGTTGCTTTTCCATGAAGCGGCGATAGCGGCGCTCCTTCTCCTCGTCGGGCACCACCGCAAGGCCCAGATCATTGGCCATGGCGCCCTTCACGGGCTCGTATTTGAAGGCGCCGACCCGGTCGAGGCGCGCTTCGCCCAGCCAGTCCAGCAGCATCTCGAAGTCCTCCTCGGTCTCGCCGGGAAAGCCCACGATGAAGGTGGAGCGGATCGTCAGGTCCGGGCAGGCCTGCCGCCAGGCCTTCACCCGGTCCAGCGTCTTCTCCTGATTGCCGGGGCGGCGCATGGCCTTGAGCACGCGGGGGGAAGCGTGCTGGAAGGGGATGTCGAGATATTGCAGCAGATTGCCGCTGGCCCCGCTCTGGGCCATCAGCTCCACCACCTCGTCCACATGGGGATAGGGATAGACATAGTGCAGGCGCACCCAGGCACCGAGGGTGGAGAGCTCGCGGGTCAGGTCGAGAAACTTGGCGCGCACGGAGCGGTCGGCGAAGGCGCTCTCCTCGTAGCGCAGGTCGACCCCATAGGCGGAGGTGTCCTGCGAGATGACCAGCAGTTCCTTGACGCCCGCCTTCACCAGCTTCTCGGCCTCGCGCAGCACATCGCCCGCCGAGCGCGAGACCAGCTTGCCGCGTAGCGCGGGAATGATGCAGAAGCTGCAGGTGTTGTTGCAACCCTCGGAAATCTTCAAGTAAGCATAGTGGCGCGGCGTCAGCTTGACGCCCTGGGGCGGCACCAGATCCAGATAGAGATCATGGGCGGGCGGGGCGGCCTGATGCACGGCCTCCATCACGCTCTCGTAGGCCTGGGGTCCGCTGATGGCCAGCACGCCCGGATAGGCCTCGCGGATGGCGCCTGGCTCCGCGCCCATGCAGCCGGTGACGATCACCTTGCCATTTTCGTTCAGCGCCGCGCCGATGGCGGCGAGGGACTCGGCCTTGGCGGAGTCGAGGAAGCCGCAGGTGTTGACCACCACGGCGTCAGCGCCCGCATGGCTGCGGGTCAGCTCATAGCCCTCGGCGCGCAGGCGGGTGATGATCCGCTCGGAATCAACCAGCGCCTTGGGGCAGCCAAGGGAGACGAAGGAAATCTTGGGGGCGGGGCGCTGATCTATGTCGGTCATGGGCTTCGATTGCCACGGGGCCGGGCCGGATGCAACCAAAGCTCGCGTCATCAGCGCGATTCTGGTTCTTGATGAGGGCTGCGCAGGGGTGACGGGTCGCGGGCTTGCGGTTATGGTCGCGCCAAGCCGCCGCTGATTGGCGACCATCTCAGGGAGGATAGATCCGCATGAGTTTCACGCTTGCCACAATCAAGACCGCCTCTGGTCCGCGCGCCGCCATGGTGGTGGGGGACCGGGTTCTAGACATCGCCGCCGCCACCGGCCATGCCGAAGACGCCACCATGCTCCATCTCATGGAGACCTGGGCTGACACGCTGCCGCGCCTCGACGCGCTGGCCGCCAAGGCGGCGACCTCTGGGATTCCCTTGAGCGAAGCCCATCTCCTGGCCCCCATCCTGAACCCCGGCGGCATCTTCTGCGCGGGCTCCAACTATGGGGACCATGCGGCGGAAATGGCCGCGCGCTCCGGTCAGCCTGCGCCTCCTGATCCGCACACGCTGGGCCTGCGCTCCTGGCATTTCATGAAGACCCGCCATTGCATCGTCGGCCCCGGCGCCACGGTGACCATGCAGCCCCACTCCAAGAAGATCGACTGGGAGATCGAGCTCGCCCTCATCATCGGCAAGACCGCGCGCAATGTGTCGGAGGCGGACGCCCTCGATTATGTCGCGGGCTATCTGATCGCCAATGACCTGTCGGCGCGCGATCTTGGCAACCGCGAAGGCTTGCCCGCCACCTCGTCCTTCAAATCCGACTGGATCGCCCACAAGAACTGGGACGGCTCATGCCCGCTCGGTCCCTGGATCACCCTCGCCCGCGACATCCCCAATCCCCATGACCTCAAGATGGTCCTGGACGTGAATGGGGTCGTGAAGCAGGATTCCAACTCCAAGCACATGATCTTCAACATCAACGAGCAGATCGCCGATCTCTCCCGCAACTTCACCCTGCACCCCGGCGACCTGATCCTCACGGGCACTCCGGCGGGCGTGGGCGCGGGGCGCGGCGAGTTCCTGAACAAGGGCGACGTGGTGCGCCTGCGCATCGACCATCTTGGCGAGTTGGTCAACACCATGGCTTGATCCTGTCATCAGGGCAGGGGCTGCAAAGTCCCGCCCATTCCTGAAACGCAAAAGCCCGCCCCTGCGAGGGGGCGGGCTTCCTTGTTTCAAGGCGTCTGATTTCAGACGTAGGGGTTCTTGTAGGCGTGGCAACGCACGATCAGCGGGCCAAGATGCTCGCATTCGCCCGTCATGAGGTCGCCGGGCTTCACAGGGCCCACGCCCGCAGGCGCGCCGGTGAAGATCACGTCGCCGGGATAGAGGGTGTAGAACTCTGAGGCCAGCGATATCAGCTTCTGGCAGTTGAAGATCAGGTCCGACGTATGAGCGTTGTGACGCATCTCACCGTTCACGAAGAGCTTGAAGGGCACATCGTTCGGATCCTTGATCATGTCCTTGGTGACGAGCCAGGGGCCGATGACCGCATAGCTGTCGATGGACTTGCGCATGGAGCGCTCCTCGCCGCCGCGCACGGTCATGTCGAGGCTGAGGCAATAGCCCGCCACATAGTTCAGCGCATCCGCTTCTGAAACCTGCGAGCACTCCTTGCCGATGACGATCATGAACTCGAGCTCATGCTCGGTCAGCTTGTCGAGGAAGCGGATGTGCACGCCCTCGCCGGTGCCGACCATGGCGGAATTGGCCTTCAGGAACAGGCCGGCGCCCGCGATGCCCTTGCCCGGGGGCTGGCCGGGACGGCGCGCCTCCATCTCCGCCACATGGGCGTGATAGTTGGTGGGCGCCGCGATCAGCTTGGAGGGATTGGCGGTCGGGCTGAGCAGGGTGACGGTCGAGAGAGCCTTGGCGGGATAGGACGAGCCATCGCCGACGGCGGCGCGGATCTCGTCGAGATGGGCGATCATCGGATCGCCCCAGCGGGCCTTCTTCTTGCCCGCCAGCACCTGTTCGACGACGCTGGTGATGTCGTGGACCTTGTCGCCGTTGACGACGCCATAGCGGTCATCGTCGAATCTGCAGAACTTCATGGGTAGTCTCCTCTGATGGGGCCGCGCCCCGCATGGAATGGGTTGGATTTGATGAGCGGCTCAGCTCGCCAGCTTGCGGGAGATGATGTCCTCGCAACGCAGATTGCGCTCCTCGGTCAGCTTGCCGGACATGGCCTCGCGCAGCAGCTGCGAGGGCAGGGCCATGCCCCAGCGGTCGGGCATGGGCATCTTCTTGGCCCAATATTCCGGCGTGCCCGCCATGTGGATGGCCTCGTCGATCTGCTCGACCTCGGCGGTATATTCGGTCACGAAGCCGTTGGGCTCGATGAAATAGGAGAAGATGTTGTCGCCAGGACCATGGCGGCCCACGCCCCATTCCACGTTGAAGCCCTGCTGCTTCATACGGCCCGCGCCGCGCATCAGGCCGTCGAAGTTCGGCACTTCATAGGCCATGTGGTTGAGGCCCGCCCCATGGCCGCGCGCCAGCGCGATGGAGTGATGGTCGGAGCTGCAACGCACGAAGTCCATGCGCTCGGTCGAGTCCGAAAGGCGGAAACCCAGGGTGTCGCAGAAGAAGTGGTTCTGCCGGTCGATATCCTCCACGTTGAGGACGATGTGGGACAGCTTCAGGGGCTTGGAGCGGTCGGCGTAGATGAAATCATGCTTGGCGACGCCCGCCGAGATGTTCAGGATCTGGCCCTCGGGGGTCTTCAGGCTGAAGGCGTAGCCGCCGCCGGCGACGGCGGGCAGGGCGTGGGGGGCGGCGATGATCTCGACGCCAAGGCCCGCCACTTTCGCATGCAGCGCATCGACCGTGCCAGCGTCCTGCACCGCGAAATCGATGGAATGGAGCGAGGCGCGAGGCGCTTCATGCAGGGTGAGGATGTGATGCTCGGCGCCGCTGCCGCGCAGATACATGACGCCGCCCTCGCGGGCCACGGCCTCGAGGCCCCAGGCCTTGCGGTAGAAATCGGCGCTCTCGTCGAGGTTGAGGACATTCAGTTCCACGCCCCTGAGGGCGGATATGCGCACTTCGTTCATTTGAGCCTCCAACCGATAGTGATCCTGCGGACAAGTTAACGGGTTCGTCGGGGTTGCGCTATGTTGACTGGGATCCCTCGCCGCGGAACCGGGCGCTGACCCGGCGTTCGAACACGCGCAGCGCCGCGACGATGGCGATGAGGGGGGTGATCTGGATGACGCCCAGCGCGCAGACCGCGCCATAGCTGCCCCCTTCCTCCCACATGGTCAGGCTTATGGTGCCCAGCACATGGGTGCCCGGTCCCACCAGAAAGACCGAGGCCGAGAGTTCGCGCACCGCCAGCACGAAGACATAGATCCACGAGGCGATCATGATGGGCGCCAGCAGGGGCAGCAGCACCCGGATGAACATCTGGAGGACGCTCGCGCCCGAGACCGCCGCCGCCTCCTCCAGCTCCTTGTGGATCTGGGTGATGCCGCTGGTGGCGAAGCGCATGCCATAGGGCAGGTAGAGCGTCACATAGGCGATCAGCAGGATCCAGATGGTGTTGTAGACGGGGATCGGCAGCATCAGATAGGCGAAGAGCACGCTCGCGCCGATGATCACGCTGGGGATGGCGATGGGGCTGAAGGCCAGCGCATCCAGCACCCATCCGCCGCGCGGCGCGGCCCGCTGGGTCACCCATGCCGCCACGAAGGTGAGCCCCACCACGAAGGTCGCCGCCATGGCCGCCAGCCGGACACTGGTGTGAACCGCCTCCAGGAAGATCGGATAGTGCAGCACGAAGTCATAGTTGGAGAAGGTGAAGGGCGAGGTGGTCGCCATGAAGGGGGTGGCGAGATTGCGGAAGAAGCTCTGCCAGATCAGCGTCAGCAGGGGCAGGCCCAGCGCCAGGACGAACATCAAGGACAGGGCGATGGTGACCGGCCAGCGCAGGCGCCCCAGCTCCAGCGGCACGGGCTTGTAGCCCTTGCCGGTGATGGTGGCGTAGGCCTCCGCGTTGCGGGTGGCGCGGCGGTAGAAGAACACGGCCAGAATGCACATCCCCAGCAGGGACATGCTGAGGGCGCTCGCGACGCCAAACTCCGGCGTCGACTGGCTGGTGGCGCGCTGCACCTCGGTGGTGAAGACATTGATGCGGGCGGGATTGCCGATCAGGCGCGGCACCTCGAAGGACTCGATGCCGCGCACGAAGAGCAGCAGGATCGTCGAGAGGATCGCCGGGCGCAGGATCGGCAGGGTCACGCGGAAGAGGGTCTGAAAGGAGCGGGCGCCTGACATGGTCGCCGCCTCTTCCATGCGCACGTCGAGCATGCGCAGGGCCGGGCCCAGCAGCAGATAGGCGAGAGGGAAGTAATGGGAGGAGAGCGCCCAGATCATCCCCACCATGGTGTAGATGTTGAGCAGCGGCTCCTTCGAGCCGGTGAAATCCTTGAAAAGCTGGTTGAACCAGCCGATGTTGGGCGAGAGCGTCAGGGTCCAGGCCATGGCGATCAGAAGGCCGGGCAGGGCGAAGGAGATCAGCGCCAGCGAATGGAAAACCTCGCGTCCCGGGGCGTCCGTGCGCTCAACCACGAAGGCCACCGCGCCGCCCATGAGAAAGGTCAGCGCCGCCGTGCCGGAGGCGAAGATTATCGAATTGGCGTAGACCTTCAGAATGCTCCAGTGCCCATAGGCCTCCGTGAAATTGGAGAAGCTGAAGGGGCCGGGGCCAAAGCCCGTATCCTCGGTGAAGGCGGTGAAGAACAGCGCGCCCACGGGCACGATCACGAACCAGCCGCAGATAATCGTGCAGACGACGAGCCAGATGGTCGCGGGGCTGATGCGCGAGGTCAGCCGAGCCGACAAGCTGGGCCGTGGCGTCACTTTGATGGTTGGCGATATCGTGGTCACCGCGCGGACTCCCTGAGCATGATCAGCGTGGCTTGAAGAGGTCGTTGAATTGCTTGATGCGCCGACGATCCTCTTCGGTGTTGAGGAGCACGGTCACGATCTTGCGGGTCTTGATGGTGTCGAGCACGTCGGTAGGATTGGTCTTCACGTCCGAGCGGGTGGGCAGGCGGCCGAATTTGGCGAGAAATTCTTGCGCTTCCCGGCTAATGGAGAAATTGGCCGCCAGCAGGGCCGCCTTGGGATGGGGCGCCAGCTTGGCGACGCCCACCTGACCGAAGAAAAGCACTAGTGGGTCCATGGTCCAGAAATCCGTCGCGCCGCCATTCAGCTTCACGTTCACGGTCAGGTTCACATAGTTGTTGAGCGCGATCCAGTATTCGCCCGAGCCCACAGCCCGCGCCGTCGCCAGATGGCCATTGATGGTCACGGGCTGGGTGGCGGCGATGATGTCCTTGAGGATCTGGACGCCCTTTTCCTCGCCGTAATGCATGAGGATGCCGGTCATCCAGGCGTCGTCGGTGGCGTCGATGGCGACTTTGCCCGCCCAATCCTTGCGCTTGGCGAAATCCTCATAGGTCTTGGGGAGGTCCTCGCGTTTCACGAATTTTGAGTTGTAGGCGGGAGAATTGTAGTTCGCATACACGCCGTACCAGCGCCTGTCGGCGGCGATGGCGTCGGGAAACAGGGCCTTGCCTTCGGACAGATCGGTCTGGGTCAGAAACTCCGGCGGCAGCTTGTTCACATTGGCGGTCTGCATGATGTCCCAGGACCGCTGCCCGGCGCGGTTCTCGATGAGGACCCGGGCGAGAAGCTGGGAGTCGGAGGCGCGGACGTAATTGACCTTAAGGCCCGTCGCGTCCTCGAAAATTTTCCAGAGGGGGAGCCCTTCCTCCTCATTGGTGGTGGAATAGACGGTGACGGAGCCTTCCTTGCGGGCCTCTTCAAGGATGGAGGCGTCAAGCCAGGAGGGGGTGGGCGTTTGCGCCAGGGTTGGGGCGCCGAGGCCTGCGATGCAGGCGAAGGCGGCGGCGCGCAGGATGCCCAAGGTCCGATTGGCCAAGCGTAGTTCCCCCTGTCGAATAGGTCGTTAGCCCTCGCCGGAGGGCGTGGATCCATCTGCGCTTTGTCTACCCACGCCTTCGACGGAAGTCTATAGGGGCGCCTTCTTGGGCTGGACGCGGCGCCCATTCCCATGGAATATCGCGCCCACGAAGGGGCCACACAACAGGTCCCACGCAGGGCTCGCATCCCCGGGGGAGACACATTGAACGCCATTGACCTTGAAGTGATCTACCAGTCCACGCTGCAGATCGCCCGCGAACTTACCCTGAACATGCTGCGGACCGGGTATTCCACCATCATCAAGGAAAGCCAGGACTTCACCTTCGCCATTTTCGACCGCCGCGGGCGCATGGTGGCGCAGGGGGTGCCCCAGCCGCTCCATATCGGGCCATTGGCGGCGCAGATCAATGAAATCCGGCGGGTTTTCCGGGGTCGGATCGATCCGGGCGACGCCTTCATCGTCAATCATCCCTACCGCGCCTGCCAGAACCACGCGACGGATGTGACGATCATTTCACCGGTCTTTTCGGAGGGCAAGCTTGTCGCCTTCATCGGCAACATCGCTCACAAGCCTGACCTTGGCGGGAAGGTTCCCGGCACCAATGCGGGCGACGCCACGGACCTCTTCCAGGAAGGCCTGCTGATTCCCCCGCTGAAGATCCAGCGCGACCATGTGATCAATGACGATCTCAAGGAGATGATCTGCGCCAACACCCGCACCCCCGAGGTCACCTGGGGCGATGTGAACGCGCAGGTCATGACCAATTCCTACGGCCAGCAGAAATTCGCCACCCTCTTCGCCAAATACGGGACCGAGAAGGTTCTGGCCTGCTGGGAGCGCTGGATGGACATCTGCGAAGCCGAGTTGCGCAAGGAGATCGCCAAGGTTCCCGATGGGATCTACGGCCCCGAAAGCGACTGGCTCGATGACGACGGGGTTGACCTCGGCAAGCCCTACCGCATCACAGCCAGCGTGAAGAAAGAGGGCGATACCCTTGAATTCATTCTGGATAGTGACGCGCAAGCCCGTGGGCCGATCAATCTGCGCTCCTGCGTCTCCCGCAATTTCATCGAATGCTGCGTGAAGATGATCTTCATCCCCAATCTGCCCGTCAACGATGGCCTGTCGCGTCCGGTAAAGGTGACCTATCCCGACGAAGGCTCGCTGCTGAACCCGCGCTATCCCGCCCCCTGCAACATGTATGTGCGCCCCAGCCAGATCACGACCTCGGTGGTGGTGCGCGCGCTGGCCCGCGCCCTGCCGGGCCGGGTGCCCGCGCCCTCCAGCGCGGCGGGCGGCTCGCTCGCCAGCGCCGGGCTCAATCCGCGCACGGGCAAATGGTACGCCCAATACGAGATCCTGAACGGGGGCGGGGGCGCGCGGCCAGACGCAGATGGCGTCAGCGCGCAGGATGAGCTGGTGGTCAATGTCATGAACACGCCGGTCGAGGCCATCGAGACCGAGTTCCCGGTGCGGATCGAGCGCTACGAGTTGCGGCAGGATTCCGCTGGCGCCGGGCGCTTTCGCGGCGGGCTGGGGCAGCGGCGCCAATGGCGCATCCTGTCGGACGAGGCGAGCGTCAATCTGCGCACAGACCGGTTCAAGTTCTCCTCGCTCGGGCTCTTCGGCGCCAAGCTCGCCAAACCCTCGCGCTGCACCCTCAATCCCGGCGCGCCCGAGGAGCGGGCGCTGACCTCCAAGATCGCGGGCCTGCGGCTCAAGAAGGACGATATCGTGGTCTTTGAACTGGGCGGCGGCGGAGGTTACGGCGATCCCGGCGAGCGCGACCCCGAGCGGGTGCGCAACGATGTGCTGCGGGGCTATGTGTCGCGCGAGGCGGCGGCCA
>CAMDOY010000127.1 GCA_945903655.1 Rhizobium sp. Q54
CGTAATTACCCACCCCCTTGCCACGGACTCCAATCTCTGAATCCATGGGGCATGGATCGCATTGATTTGCAGCGCCTGAGCCGGGAAGAACTGATCGAGCTTGTGCTCGCGCTTCAGGGTCCCGCTAAAACGTCGCGCACCTCCTCGAAGCCGCCTTCGACGGACAAGAAAGAGAAGCGCGAGAACTCCCGGCCTGGCGGCGCGAAGCCCGGGCATGAGCCGCATAACCGGCGCCTGACGGACAATCCCGACGAATTCCGCGACCAGAAGCCGACCGTGTGCGGGCGCTGCGGCGGAGCCTTCGCAGCCGACGCCGATATGAACCTGATCGGCGAATACGACGAGATCGAGATACCGCCGGTGAAGCCCTATGTCGTCCGTCACCGGCGCTATGCCTGCCGCTGCGCGGCGTGTGGAGACGAGGCAAAGGCTCCGACGCCCGCCATCGCCACGACGACGCCGTTCGGGCCGCGCATTCACGCGCTGGCGATCTATCTCAAGGGCTTTCAGGCGCTTTCGTACGAGCGGTTGCGCTTTGTGTTTCGCGACGCTTTCGGCCTCACGGTGAGCGAGGGGGCGCTTATGAACATGTTCATCCGTTCGCGCGACGGCTTCAAAGTCGAGGCCGACAGGGCGCGGGTGATGCTTCGCGCGGCGAGGGTCGTCGCCAGCGACGAAACCGGCGTGCGGATTGAGGGGACAAACTCGTACCACTGGGTGTTCCATTGCAAGGACGCCGTAGTGCATCAGCCAGATTACACACGCGCCGGCCGCGTCGTCGCGGAGACGATGGGCGGGCATGTTCCGGCGGTGTGGATATCGGATCGCTATTCAGCGCAGCAAAAACATGGCGTGCGGCATCAAACCTGCCTCGCGCATCTGGCGCGCGACACGGCCTTCGCGCTGGAGCATGGCGCGGACGATTTGCCGTTTCGCTTCAAGCTGTGGTTTGGCAAGGCGTTCGATCTGGCCGGGGCCATCGAGAGTTTCGCCGCCTCGACGATCGCCAGGAAAAAGCGCGAACTCGAAAGCAGCCTTGCGGCCCTGCTTGTTGCAGCGACCGGTTGCGACCTCGCCCGACAACTGCAAGCGAAAATCGCGCGGGCGCGAGACCAGTTGCTGACCTTCTGCGATTATCCCGGCGAGGTGGAGGCCACCAACAACGGCTCAGAGCGCAAGTTGCGACCCTGCGTGATCCAGAGAAAAGTCACCAACGGCTATCGCGCCATGTGGGCCGCGCAGGCCGAGGCCGACGTGCGAACCACAATCGACACCGCCAGGCTCAAGGGCGCGAACCCCTTCGACGTCATCGTCGCCACGCTGGCCTGACAATCGCCCGGCGCGCCCCAGCCCGGAAAATCACGCTTCAAAATGGGGGTTGGTTATTACGGGCAGCGCATTGCATAGCGCCCGTCACCTCGCTACAGTTTAACAAAACGGGAGGAATGCATGGCATCGGGCAACAATCTCATTTCGCAACCTTCGCGCCGGGATCTTCTGGCCATGGCGCTCGCGGCGGGCGCCAGCACCACGGCGATGGGGCAAACCTCCGGCCCGCCCGTGCGCGTGGGCGGGACCCTTTCGCTCACGGGGCCGCTGGCGGCCACCGGGGCCATTCACAAGATCGTGGGCGATCTGTTCGTTCAGGAGGCCAACAAGAAGCAGGGCATGCTGGGCCGCCCCATCGAGTGGGTGCTGCTGGACGATCAGTCCAAGCCCGATCTTGCCCGTACGCTCTATGAGCGGCTCATCACCGTGGACAAGGTGGACCTGCTCATTGGCCCCTACGCCACAGCAAATATCCTCTCGGCCATGAGCGTCGCGCAGCGCTATAACAAGGTGCTTGTGCACAGCACCTTCGGCATTCCCAAACTGGCCACCTATGATCGGCACTTCCCCGGCTGGCCCATCGGCTTCTCGCCGGAAGACACGGTGTCGAACATGGCGCTGGATGGCATTCTGTCCACGGGCAAGCAGGTCAAGACCTTCGCGGTGGTCACCAGCAAATTCCCCTCCGTGCAGTTCCTTGCGGTGGGCGCGCGCGATGTGTTCAAGAAGCGTGGGCTGACGGAAAATCTCTATCTGGAGTTCGAGTTCGGCGCCCGCGATTTCGGCCCCATCGCCGCGCGCGTGCGCGAAGCCAATCCGGACATTCTGTACATGGGCGCCATTGGTCTTGAGGGAAACCAGCTTCTGGAGGCTCTGGAGAAGATCAATTACACCCCGAAAAACCATATGTATGTTTACCCCTCGCCCGGACAATTGGCCCAGTCGCCCCTTGGGAAGGATGCGCTGTCGCTGACGATCTATGAGGATCTGCCGCCCTTCAGCGACAATCCGGAGGCCGCCACCTTCGCCAGGCTCTATCGGGAAGCGGCGACCAAGGCTGGCTTTCCCTTCGTCGATCCCGAGACGCAGGCGGGGGCAGGCTATTCCAGCTGGCAGATCCTGACTGGCGCCGTCAACGCCACCAAGTCGCTGAATGACGATGTGCTGACGGCTCATCTGAAAAAGAACGGCGCCGAGACCATCATCGGCAAGGTGCGCTTTGATGGGCCGCAGAACTATGGCGACGATCTCATGCGCCTGAAGCAGGTGCAGGATGGCAAATGGGCCATCGTCTGGCCGAAACAGGTGGCGACCCCCGGCAAAACCATCATCATCAAGTAACGGGATGATGATGAGCGCAAGCCAATGAGCGTCACGCTTCTGGGCCAATCGATTCTGTCGGGGATTTTCTCCGGCAGTCTTTACGCCTTGCTGGGGCTGGGGCTGACGCTATCGTGGCGTTATCTCAAGATCATCAACCTCGCCCATTTCGCCTTCATCTTTCTGGCGGCCTATCTCACCTATCAACTGGCGGGGCCGGGCGGCCTGCCGCCCCTGCTGGTGATCGCGCTGGTGGCGCCGCTGTTTTTCGTTATGGGCTATGCGCAGCAAGCCTTTCTCGAACATTTCAAGGTCGATGAGTTCGCCTCGATCATCATCACCTTCGGCATGACCATTCTGGCGGAGACATTCATTCAATGGATCTGGTCGGCGGATTTCGTGCGGCTCGAAACCCATTTCCTCAGGGGATCCTGGGAGCTGGGTCCTTTCTTCCTGCCCAAGCAGGAAATGCTCATGTCCGCCGCCGCTCTTGCGCTGTGTCTTGTGACCGCCGCCTTCCTGCGCTTCACCTGGATCGGGAAGGCCCTGCGTGCGGGCCTCGACAATCCCCAGATCGCCGCCAGCTTCGGCGTGCCCAACAAGAAACTGTCGCTGCTGATCGCGGGGATTGCGGGCGCGCTGGCGGGCGTGGGCGGCGCCTTCATGGCGCTGCTCTTCACGCTGGCGCCCAGTCAGATCTACAGCTGGTTCGGGGTGGTGCTGGCGGCGGTATTGCTGGGCAGGGTTGGCAGCGCCACGGGCGTCTTCGCCGCAGGCCTGCTGATCGGCGTCAGCGAGGCCATCACCATGGCGGTCACCGCGCCCGCCTGGGCCCCCTTGGCGCCCTTCACCCTGCTGATCCTCATTCTGGTTTTCTGGCCGGAGCGCGTGTGAGATGAACGCCCCCGCCGTCAAGAGCTATAGAGGACTCGTCGCCATTCTCGCGGCGACGCTGGCCTTTGCGGCGCTGCCCCTGTTCCAGCCCTCGCCCTTCCTGGAATCCTTCCTGTACCTGCTGTTCTTCTGGATCGCGCTGGCGACCTCCTGGACCATCCTCAGCGGGTTCACGGGCTATGTCTCCTTTGGCCATGGCGCCTTTTACGGGGCGGGAGTCTACGCCACCGCCAATCTGGGAGCGCATGCGCCCCTGTGGGTCTGCCTGCTGGCGGGCGGCCTGATCGCGGCGGTTCTGGGCGGCGCCGTGGGCTTCGTCGTGTTTCGGGTCCGGCGCTTGCGGGGCGAGCTCTTTGCGCTGCTGACGCTGGCGCTCGCCATCGTGCTGGCGACGATCATCCTCAACACGCCCATCGATGGCGGCCCCGGCGTCTCGCTGATGGGCGTTCGCCTGCCAAGGATCTACGCCAATCCATCATCGACCATCTACCTGCTGGGCGCCCTCGTCGCCATGGGCTCGCTGGCGACCGCCTGGCTCGTGCAATATTCCAGCTTCGGACGCGGCCTTTTCGCCATCAGCGACGATGAGGATGTGGCGGAGATCCTGGGCGTGCCCACCCTCGGCTTCAAGGTGGCGGCGCTGGCCCTGTCGTCCTTTCTGGCGGGGGTGGCTGGCGCGGTGCATGCGTTGTTCGTCAGTTACGTCACGGTGGGGGAGACCTTCTCCATCACCGTGCCGCTCTTCGTCCTGCTGATGAGCGTGCTGGGCGGAGCGCGCCACTGGTTGGGCCCGGCTATTGGCGCGATCTTCGTCACCACCCTCACCAACGCGCTGGTGGGCGGCGACTGGGCGCTGGCTGCGCGCGCGCTCATCGGCGTGACCCTGATCGTGGCGACGCTCTATCTGCCGGAAGGGGTGATCGGGTTTCTGGCCCATCGGTTCCGCGCGCGGGCGAAACCGGCTCTGGCGGCGGCGCCGATTGTGGAGCCCGCGCCCGAAGTCGGCCCGAAGCGGCCCATCGGCGATGTCCTGCTGCAGTGCGACGACGTGCATCTGGCCTTTCGCGGCGTGCGCGCCCTCAATGGGGTGACGCTGGAGGTGCGCGAAGGCGAGATCCTTGGCCTCGTCGGCCCCAATGGCTCGGGCAAGTCGACCCTCATCAATGTCATCAGCGGCTTCTACAGGCCGGACGCCGGGCGCCTCGTCTTTGCGGGCTCCGACGTCACGGCGGATGCAGGCCACCGAAGGGCGCGCAGGGGAATAGCCCGCACCTTCCAGATCCCGCGCCCCTTCAATCGCCTCTCGGTGCTGGATAATGTGGTCGTCGCCGGGCAATTCGGCGCGCGCGGGCTCGATCATGGCGCGGCGCTGGCGCAGGCTCAGGAATGGCTGAGTTTCGTGGGCCTTGACGCCCGCGCGCAGGCCCTGCCCAAAGAGCTCAACCTGCACCAGCGGAAATTCCTGGAACTCGCCCGCGCGCTCGCTTCGGGCGCGCGGCTGATCATGCTCGATGAAGTCCTCGCGGGCCTCACCCCCGCAGAAATCACCACCGCCATCGACATGGTGCGCAAGATCCACGCGAGCGGCGCCACGATCATTTTCGTCGAGCACAACATGCGCGCGGTGCTCGCGCTCACCGACCGGCTCGTGGTGCTCAATCAGGGGCAAATCATCGCGCAGGGCGATCCGCGCGCGGTGATGCAGGATCCCCTCGTCATCAGCGCCTATCTCGGGGACGCCGATGCTCATCCTTGAAAACCTCGATGTCTACTATGGCGAGGCGCGCGCGCTGGCCAATGTCTCGCTGACCCTCGGCGATGGTGAGATCGCCTGCGTCATCGGTCCCAATGGCGCGGGCAAGACCACGCTGGTGAATGCGCTGGCGCGGCTGTTGCCGGTGCGGGCCGGGCGCATCCGGCTGGGCGGGGAGGACATCACGCATCTGACCCCGCAGGAGCTTGCGGACCGTGGCCTGGCGCTGATCCCTGAAGGGCGGCGCCTCTTCACGACGATGACCGTCGAGGAGAATCTGGAGCTGGGCTGCTACCGCCCAGCCGCCCGGGCGCATCGCGCCCAGGGTCTTGAGGGGATCTACGCCATGTTCCCGATCCTGCGCGAGCGCCGCTGGCAGATCGCGGGCACCCTGTCGGGTGGGCAGCAGCAGATGGTCGCCATCGGCCGCGCCTTGATGGCCCGCCCGAAGCTGCTGCTGATCGACGAGCCCTCGCTGGGTCTGGCGCCCGTCGTGATCACCCAGGTCTTCGAGACCATCAAGGCCATCCACGCCAGCGGCGTCTCGATCCTGCTGATCGAGCAGAATGCGGCCAAGGCCCTGTCGGTCTCCCAACGCGCCTATGTGCTGGATTGCGGCGCCATCGTCGCGCAGGGCTCCCCGGAGGAGTTACGCCAGAGCCGCGAGATCAACGCCGCCTATCTCGGGGCTGGGGCCTGAGGGGGAGGGCTCAAGCCCTCAAACGCCCAGCCACGCATGGCGAATGTCGTCCGCCTGCCCGGGGTCGGTCGTCGCCACATATTGCGTGCCGGTTGGCGGCATCCTGCTGCTACACCACGTGGGGGGATACGACCAAGATTTTCGAGATCCTCCGCAAGGGGTCGGTGTCGTTTAAATCACACGAACGTACGTTCAACGATCCAACGTCTTGGCCGTATTTCCATCTCAGCGCCGCTCGCACCGCGAGGGGGATCCGAAAGGTACGGACTTCTCGCGCTGAATAACCGTTCAATATCAGCCGCTTAAAGTACCGTACTAAAATCGCAAAGTCAGGAGCTTTGGAGACAACGGGGCTGAGAGAGACCAAAACCGCGATTCTGGCGCCGGCAGCGGTCAGGAGCTATGTCTGGAGAAGCCCGCGTTTCCTGGGCTTTTCGGCTGTCCCAAGTGGGCGGGGAGACTGTTGGGACGGTAGGGTTTGGCGGAGGAAGTTGGATTCGAAATGTCGGTATGTCTTGTATCTTAGAAATGTAACAGATGACTCAGTTCATTAGGTTTCACGGAACGTCTCATGAGTTTTTCATCATGGTGATCGGTTCGTAGCCGCTCTTATAAGGTGGTTGTTTCGAACATGACGTGTCATTAAACTGGCTCTCCAACCGCATCTTCGACCATTATGACGCCATTGTCGAAGCAGCATGCGAGGCATGGAAAAAGCTCACACAGGCGCCAGAGACGATACGATCCATCGGCATGCGCGATTGGGCGCATGTGGGTTGGAGCGAGTAGCCGTTGGTATTACATGTAATTCGGGCGTTTAAATTTTGTCAATGGATGAGTGCATGTTGCGGGCAAAAGACAATAGTCTAAGCGTCTGTTCGAAGAGTTCATGCTGGATTGCATAGCTTCCTCATCATTAGCCTGATGGAGGCGAGGCGTAGGAAAGCGCGGCCCTTTCGGTTCAAGCCCGATCTCGTCTCAGCCCATATCAACGCCTGCGTGCTGATGATGGCGGAAAAGGCCTCTGACATTCATCAAGCAGGCGGCATAGCGCCGTTCAAGCAGAGGGGTCCGAGCGGGCGGGGCACTTGCGAATGGCGCGCCGCCCGCATAGGTCTGACCCATCGGCAGCTGGCGCCGGGCGTTCCTGCGCAGCGGGTGAAGGTGCTGCGTGAGGCCTATGCGGCCATGGTGCAGCATCCTGATTATCTGAAAGAGGTCGCCGCCTCCCGCCTTGACCCCAATCCGATCCGTGGGGAGGAGTTGCAAAGCACCATCAAGGAGTTGATTGATATGCAGCAAGCGGTGTGGGGGAGAGTTAAAAAATTGGCCTAGTAGAAACCTGTTAACGATCCAGCGAAAGCAGCACGCCTTGCTCAAAACCATCCTGTTCCTCGTGAGCGTCCTGCCGGTGGCACTGCTGGTGAAGTCGCTCCTCTTCAAGCGCAGCACAGACGCGAAGGCGGCGGTGTCCAACTTCAGCAGGCAAATCGGGTATCTGGCCACGGGGATCGCCGCTATCTTCGGTGCGGCGGCGCTTTACCACTTCGTGATTGCTTGGTTCCTGTAGGGGCTGCCTGATCGTTAGACTGAGGCGTGTGGCACGACAGCGATGCTCTTGGTGCTGGATCGGATCTACCCGCCCCGCAAGACGCCGCCCATCAATATTGATCATGCACCTGTCCATAAGGCTGCCGGGCTGCTGGGAGCCCGGCGGTAGGACGTCTGGGTTGCTTGCGCAGGTTATGTTCCGGGGGACGAGGCGCATGCTCTGGCGATGCTACTGGGGGCCCGGCTCCGGTGACACTCTTCATGGCACTTCGAAGCCGAGCTTAACCAGATCAAGAAGTGGACTGCATGCGGAGGATGCGGCCCGATGTTTGTGCGTCGAGGCTACATCCTGCTTTCAGCAGAAGCCATCGTCTCCGGACAGGATCGGGTGGCGACGGCGCAAGGCCGTCTCTTGATGCGAGGAAGAGTCGCTCACATCAAGCCAAGCGGTGCAATGCTGATTATGCCCACGCGGTCCTCCCGGGACGGGGCCCTGAACTCCGTTGAACATGTGGTGCGCCAACGGGGGTGATGTTGGGGCAAAAAGGGCATTTTTCTGCCAACACTTTTTGGTCGGAAACATTTTGTGCCGGGCAATCCACAGTAGACGGCTGCTTAGCTGGTCTGCGGATTAAGGCCAAGACAGACTTTTACATAGATCCCCATTGAAGGAATGCGCTCTCGTACTCCCCAAAATGATCAGGCGCTATGTGGAAGGAGCACACCGAGCCTTCCTGTATAAGCTAGTGACGAAGCAGAATTCAAATTTTCTGCCAAAAAGTGTTGGAGAAAATTTGCCCTTTTTGCCCCAGCCCCCTCCGGGGCGTTGGCGTATCAGCCAAAATCCATCCCGGCTGTTCCCTTGAGTGTGTGAAATACAAACTCGCCTCCAGTCTTAACTGCGTCATGTCCGAGACGGCCCATCTCCGCGCCCCACGCGGATATCCCAAATGGCTTGCGGTTGACTTCTGTGCACCAGCGTTTGTAACAGCGAAAGGCGTCAGAACGACGAATGGGCTTTGACAGGCCTGCCTTCCCGTCTTCATAGCCCCTGACGTCTACTCCACTTTCCTCAGGGCTGTCAGCAAGCCACGACGCGACGGATGATGCCTCCTGACGCCACAGTTCGAGTTGTTTTTTATGGTCTTGCGTCAGCGCCAGTCCGTTGACCAATAAGTCCCTTGCCCCCTCAATTGCCCAGCCCGCTATTTTAGCCAACTCAGTGGCAATGATCCTATCCACAAGTTTTGAATCACGGGACGCCTCGGGTTTGCTGTTCTTGAAGTGAACGATGACCCAGCGACGAAAGAAAGCCTCCCCGTGGTCGCGTGTCGTCGGCATGCCATTGCCGTTGAACCAGCAGGCAGCTTCGCACTTGAATGTGAACGGTACTTCGTAGGGAAGCCGAGCATTCAAACGATCTTCGCCCAGCGCGGCCTTGAAGGCGGCCGAAGGGATCGGCTTGTCTGCGTCAAGTTCCGGCACGATATTAAGCCGCTTATGAGCCAGCATTGCCTTCTTATAATCTTGATCCAGCTCATGGGGCGAGACGACCGTAACGTCTTGAGTATCGAAGAGGGCTTCGAGGATGCGCAATACAACGGATTTCCCGGATCCCGATGCGCCGTAGAGAAACACTGCCCGCTGTAGGCCTTGCTGCAAGCCTAGTGGACAGAATCTAACACTTGGTGCCCTCTTTTGACAGCGGCGATGATCTTATCGGGATCTGCGG
>CAMDOY010000128.1 GCA_945903655.1 Rhizobium sp. Q54
GGCGGGCATTTCCAGATCGCCAAGGGCGCCGCCGACAAGGGCAAGCGGGTCGCGACCCGAATCACCCCCCTGCTCGACGAGGCCCGCCGCGAGGAAATCGCCCGCATGCTCTCGGGCGCCAGCATCACCGAAGAGGCACGCGCCGCCGCCGGCAAATTGCTGCAGGGGGCGGGATAGCCAGGCCCCCCGTCTTTGCGCGCCGCAACGGCTGCGCTACATCTGGGGCATGACGCAGCCCACTCCCATCGACCAGCTCACAGCGCGCCAGGCGCGCGTCGAGCACAAGCGCCTCATCGAAGAGATCGAGGCCCACGACATCCGCTATCATCAGGAAGACGCGCCGATCATCTCGGATGCGGATTACGACGCCCTGCGCCAGCGCGTCGAGGCGTTGGAGGCGGCCTTTCCGGAGTTGGGCGGCACGCTCTTCGCCACGCGGGTGGGCGCGGCGCCTTCCGAGAAATTCGCCAAGGTGCGCCACGCCGTGCCCATGCTCTCCCTGGGCAATGTCTTCGCCGATGAGGATGTTGAGGAATTCGTCGCGCGCGTGCGGCGCTTTCTGGGGTTGGCGGAAGGCCCGCTCGCCTTCACCGCCGAACCCAAGATCGACGGGCTCTCCTGCTCCATCCGCTATGTGCGGGGTGAACTCGTGCAGGCGGCGACGCGTGGCGATGGTTTCGAGGGCGAGGACGTCACCGCCAATGTGCGCACCATCGCCGAGATCCCCCACAAGCTCCATGGAGCGCCGCCCGAGATCTTCGAGGTGCGCGGCGAAATCTATATGCGCCACGTCGATTTTGCGACGCTGAACGAGCGCCAGATGGCGGCGGGCGAAAAGGTCTTCGCTAATCCACGCAACGCGGCGGCGGGGTCCCTGCGCCAGCTTGATTCCACCATCACCGCCAGGCGTCCCCTGCATTTCTTCGCCTATGCCTGGGGCGAGGTGAGCGAGATGCCCGCCACGACCCAGCACGGCATGATCGGCGCCTTCAAGAGCTTCGGCCTGCCGGTCAATCCGCGCACGGTTCAGTGCCACAGCGCAAAGGACATGATCGCCCATTACCGCGCCATCGAGGCGCAGCGGGCGCAACTGGGCTATGACATCGACGGCGTCGTCTACAAGGTGGACGATCTCGCCTTACAGGCGCGGCTGGGCTTCGTCTCGCGCTCGCCGCGCTGGGCGGTGGCCCACAAGTTCCCGGCCCAGCAGGCCACGACCATTCTGCGCGACATCGAGATCCAGGTGGGCCGCACGGGCGCGCTCACGCCGGTGGCGAAGCTCGAGCCTGTGACGGTGGGCGGAGTCGTCGTGTCTAACGCCACGCTCCACAACGAGGACGAGATCGCCCGCAAGGATGTGCGCATCGGCGACACCGTGGTGGTGCAGCGGGCGGGCGACGTGATCCCGCAGATCGTGCGCGTGGTGGAGGAGAAACGCCCCGCCCAGTCCCACGCCTACGCCTTCCCTGAGACCTGCCCGGCCTGCGGCTCGCTGGCCGTGCGCGAGATCGACGACAAGGGCGAGGTGGACGCCGTGCGCCGCTGCACGGGCGGGCTCATCTGCCCGGCGCAGGCGGTGGAGCGGCTGCGGCATTTCTGCTCGCGCAACGCCATGGACATCGAGGGCCTCGGCGACAAGCAGATCGAGTTCTTCTTCGAAAAGGGCCTCATCAAGACCCCCGCCGACATCTTCACCCTGCAACAGCGCGATGAAGAACCCGGGCGCATGCAGCGCATCCGCAATTTCGAAGGCTTCGGCGAGACCTCCGTGCGCAACCTCTTCGCCGCCATCGAGGCGCGGCGGAGCGTGGCGCTGAACCGCTTCATCTTCGCGCTCGGCATCCGCCATGTGGGCGAGACCAATGCGCGCCGCCTCGCGCGCCACTTCGGCTCCTTCGAAGCGCTGCGCAAGGTCTGCGCGGCGGCGGCGCCTGACTCTGAGGCGCGGGCGGAACTGAACAACATCAGCGGCATTGGCGATGTGGTGGCCGAGGGCCTCGCAGACTTCTTCATCGAGCCCCACAACGAGGCGGAGCTGGACCGCCTCATGCGCGAGGTGACGCCGGAGCCCATGGAGGCTGTGAAGACCGATAGCCCCGTGGCGGGCAAGACGGTTGTCTTCACCGGCGCGCTGGAAAAGCTGACCCGCGACGAGGCCAAGGCCCAGGCCGAGCGGCTCGGCGCCAAGGTGGCGGGCAGCGTGTCGAAGAAGACCGATCTGGTGGTGGCGGGCCCGGGCGCGGGCTCCAAGCTCACCAAGGCGGCGGAACTGGGCATCGAGGTCATCAGCGAGGACGACTGGCTGGCGCGGATTGGCGAGGGCGGGTGAGTCATTGCGGGTTCTGTGTTCTTGAGCTGGGCAATAGATGCGCTTAGACTGCGTTGATTCGAATCAACGCAGGCTCGGGTCCATCGATGAGCAAAGTCCCTCCTGACCCCGGTTTTACGAGTTCGCGGCGCGGGTTTTTAAAACGGGGCCTTGGTCTGGGCGTCGGCGGCCTGGTCGCGGGATGCGGCAGGACGGTGATTGGTGGTTCTGGTGGGCAGTCGGCGACCGTTCCGGGGTCCGGGTCCGGGTCCGGGTCTGGATCGGGATCGGGGCCAAATCCACCCATTGAGCCACCCAAGCCCCCTGAACCACCAAAGCCCCCTGATCCGCCCACACCCCCTGAACCGCCCAAGATTGTCGACACGCAGCCCCCCCTGTCAGGCGTCATCTTGCAGGGGAGCGCCACTGTGACCTCCAATGTGGTGGGCACGATTGGCCCTGACTTCATGGGCCTCAGTTTTGGAAAAGAACGTGCGGCCTATTTTACCTCAAGCAACACCAATCTGATCAACAGGTTCAAGGATTTTGGTTCCGGTCTGTTGCGAATTACGGCGTCCGATACCTTTACTTGGGAGGCTGATGCGGCGCTCGGCACGTTCGGCAAAACCTCCAAGGCGGACATTGACTCCCTCGCCGCATTTGTGAGGGCGGTCGGATGGAAGGTGATATATGGCATTCCCCTGCGTGATAACACCGAGATCCCGGCCGCTGATGAAGCGGCCTACGCAACGCAGCGTTTGGGCGATAGCCTCTATTGTATTGAGCTTGGCAACGAACCCGATACATACGGTTGGAATTATACGACGTTCAAAGAAAAATGGCTCAGACTCAACGCCGCCATCAGGGCTCCGGACAAGGTGCCAAATGCGCTCTTTTCCGGACCCGACGCGGCGAACAACGTTGACAGATACAGCGCCAGGTTCGCAGATGACATGAAGGCTTTAAACATAAAGCTGACGCTGCTGTCACAGCATCACTATCGCATCAGAGCAACGATCGATAAAACCATAGCAAGCCTGCTTGTGACGCCGGACCCTGTTTTGACGACGGGCATACCGGGTGTCGATCCTGTCGCCAAGCTGCCGACATTAAAGGCTGCGGCTGACAGGTCAGGGATTCCATTTCGCCTGACCGAGACAAATTCCGCGGTCAACGGCGGCGTAGCGGACGTCAGCGACACCTATGCCTCCGCGCTCTGGTGCATTGACCTGATGTTCACGGTCGCGAAGGGCGGGGGGCAAGGCGTCAACTTTCATGCTGGCGGCGGAGCCGCCTATTCGCCGTTGCGTTTCAACGGCAATGCCATCGACTTAGGGAGGGGCATACAGCCCGAATATTATGGGCTCCGGTTCTTCGCAATGGCGGGACTGGGGAGCGTGCTTGAAACAACCATCAGCGCAAGCGGCCAGAACATCTCCGCCTATGCCATCGATACAGGCGCAGGAAAAAGCATCATGTTCGTCAACAAGAGCCGGTTGTCCTTTGAGCTCGCGTTGCAACTTCCCAGTCCTGCGGCGAGCATGACGGCGATTTATCTTTACGTCGATGTGAACGCACTCACCACTCAGCCTGTGAACGGCGACACGCTGCCAGCGAAAATCGGTATAAGGATCCAGAATGGGATGATCGGCGTGAGCACGGGCCTCACGGGTATGAGCAGCCCCTACATCATCAAGAACAATGGCTCCAGGGCCACCGTCAATGTGCCTGCTTTGACTGCTGTTCTCGTCACGGCGTCCTGATCGCTTTTGTCGCTCCCGCCAGCCAGCCTTCGTCGCGCGAGGGTATACTCAAGGAATTCTATAAGCTTGAGCAAAGCAATAAAGGCGCCTAAGATGTGTTGATTCGAATCAACCCAGTCTCTGGCCAATTGATGAGCAAAGTTCCCCCCGACATCGGTTTTGTGAGCTCGCGGCGCGGGTTCATGAAACGTGGCCTCGGGTTGGGATTCGGCGGCCTGGTTGCGGGATGCGGCAGGGCGGTCATTGGTGGTTCTGGTGGGCAGTCGGTGATTGTAGGGGGCGGGTCTGGATCTGGATCGGGGCCAGATGCACCCATTGATCCAACCAAGCCCACCGACCCGACCAAGCCCCCTGACCCGCCCAATCCTCCTGACCCGACACAACCAACCGATCCAACGCAGCCAACTAATCCGACCCAGTCGACAGACACGCAGCCTGCTTTGCCGTCTGGCGCCTTGCAGGTGAACGCTCGTGTGACGACCACGCAGCTTGGATCAGTAGGAACGGACTTCGTCGGGTTCAGTTTTGAAAAATCGGAATTGACGACGGCTAGTTTTCAATCAGACAAGACAAACATCGTCAATTTGTTCAAGGCGCTTGGGCCAAGCATCGTGCGCATTGGAGGGGGCGCGGTCGACAGAGTTGTTTGGACTAGAGACTTAACCACAGGCCACATAGATCGATTCGCCACCTTTATCTCGCAGACGGGATGGCGGGTGATTTATGGGCTTAATCTGCTCAACAATACCCCTGATGCTGCTGCGGATGAAGCACAGTACGTCAGCAGCAAGATGGGTAACCTCATCACCCATTTCACCCTTGGCAATGAGCCCGAAAACCTTACCTACGGGAGCTCCGCTAATTTCAATGCAAAATGGTTGACTTTCAAAAACGCGATCGTGAACAGGGTCGGCAATCGAGCCTTCGCCGGACCGGATGCGACTGGCAGCGGACGCGCCAAAGATTACACCGTACCTTTCGCAACTGCTGTTGGAAGTAGCAATATCACCTTGTTGACGCACCACTTTTATACCGTGAGCAGCAGTGATCAGACATTGTACGTGACTGTCGGCATTTCCGAAGCTGTGCGTGACCAGGAAAGAGCGAAATTCAGGTCAACTTTGCTGACGATCCCTAAATCTACGAAGCTCGCTGATAACCTTTTTTATATAAAGCCGGCGGCGGATGGTTTGAATGTAAAATTCAGGCTCACGGAGGTCAATTCGGCCACAGGGGGTGGGGTTCTTGGCGTCAGCGATGTCTATGCCTCGGCTCTCTGGAGCCTCGATTTCATGTTCCTGGCGGCGCAAGGCGGCGCCAGCGGCGTCAATTTTCATGGAGGCGACAGCGCCAGATACACGCCTTTCACTTTTTCGAGCACCAGCCTGTTAGGTGTGCAGCCGCTATACTATGGCATCCTGTTTTTCACGATGATGGGGTCCGGCCCCGTTCTCTCTTCAAGCATTGATGCGGGTGGGAACAACATATCTATTTATACAATCCGGACGACTTCGGGCTACAGCGTCTTGCTCGTCAACAAGGAGGTAAACCAATCCTTCGAGGTGACCTTGCAGCTTCCCGCTCCTGTTTCGTCAGCAACAGCCATTTATCTCCAGGGAACATCCTTATTGGATAGCCTGCCAAAGAATTTGAACAATAACACTCGTACAGGCGTCGGGCGTATCACCATTCAAGATGGAGTCGTCAGTAACCTCTCGGGAAAATTGGAAGGCAAGAAAGACAGCTACACTGTCGGAATTTCCGGGAACACTCCGGTCGTCAAGGTGCCCGCTCTGACAGCTGTCCTCGTCAAGCTGTCCTGATCGCCTTCGTGGCGCCAGCAAGCAATCCTTCGTCGCGCAAGGGCAAGCCCAAGGCATTTTTAGATCTTGAGCTAAGCAATAGCGGCGCCTAAACTGTGGTGGTTCGAATCAACGCAGTGCTTGGCCAATTGATGAGCAAAGTTCCCCCCGACATCGGTTTTGTGAGCTCGCGGCGCGGGTTCCTGAAACGTGGCCTCGGGTTGGGAATCGGCGGCCTGGTCGCGGGATGCGGCAGGACGGTCATCGGCGGTTCTGTGGGGCAGGGGGCTGGATCGTCGCCAACCAATCCTACTGACCCGACCAAGCCCACCGATCCGACCACGCCTGTGGACCCGACAAAGCCCCCAGATCCGCCCAAGCCCCCTGATCCGACCACGCCACCTGACCCGACCACACCCCCCGAACCGCCCAAGACGGTCGATACGCAGCCCATTCCCTCAGGCTCGCCGGATCAGGTCGCCACCACGGTGACAGCCAACGTGGTCGGCGTCCTGGATTCCACTTTCGTTGGCTTCAGTTTTGAAAAATCAGAACTCGTGACACGCATCTTGTCCACGGCCAACCCGGCTACGCTCCCCTTGTTCACTGCGCTTGGCCCAAGGATCATGCGCTTTGGAGGCACTGCTGTAGACCGCCTCGTATGGGTGCCGGATGGAAATCATGATATTCCTGCGCAGTTGATCAAAGACGATATCAACTCCTTGGCGACCTTTTTAAAAAGGTGTGGATGGCGAGCGATATACGGGATCAATCTGGCCAAGAACGACCCAGCCAAGGCCGCAGATGAAGCCGTGTATGTGGCCAACGCCTTGGGAAACAGCCTGGATTGTTTTGCGCTCGGGAACGAGCCCGCATCGTTTGATAGAACCGAATACGCGCCCCCTGCCGGTTATTCAACGTGGAATTATGATGCCTATAAGAACAAATGGATCACCCTCAGAAACGCCATCGTCCAAAGGGTGCCCAACGCACGATTTTCGGGCGCTGACGCTACTGGCGGGAGCGTTGATAGCTACACGGTTCCGTTCGCCAGAGATATCGGCGCCAGTCGGCTGAACGTGCTTACGCAGCATCATTATCGATTGAGCAGCACCGACACGCGAACATTGGCGAGCTTGCTGACCTTCCCTGACCCGAGACTTGGCCTCATCCTCTCCAAAGTGAAAACAGCCGCTGACAATCTGGGCGTGCCCTTCAGAATCACCGAGGCGAATTCTGCAGTACAAGGCGGGGCTGATGGCGTCAGCAATGTCTTTGGGTCGGCGCTCTGGGCCCTCCAAAATATTTTCACCGTTGCGCTGGGCGGCGCCAGCGGCCTGCATTTTCACTTTGGCGGCTTAGCGAAATATGCCCCATTCAACTTCGCCAGCGCAGACCCCACGCAGATCAACCCGCTTTATTATGGGCTGTTGTTCTCCTCGATGGCGGGAGCGGGGAGACTCCTGCAAACGACCATCACGCCAGCCCAGCAGGGCCTTTTCGCCTATACGATTGATACAGGCTCCGGAAAAAGCGTGATGTTCATCAACATTGAAAGCAGATCTTTCAAGGTCGATCTGAAGCTTCCCGCGCCTGCGACGACCATCACGGCGATTTATCTGAACGTCAACCTCCAGGCGGCCATCAATGAGGTGGGTTGGGACGGCGATCCGCTGACAGCGCGCACCGCCACCAGGATCCAGAACGGGGAGGTCAAAATAGGACCTGGCTTTGTGGGGATGGGGACCCCCTATACCGTCGAGAGCCGAGGCGATAAAGCCACGGTCTATGTTCCCCCCAAGACAGCCGTCCTCGTCAAGGCGTCCTGATCGCCTTCGTGGCGCCCGCAAGCCATTTGCGCGTGGCGGGGCTCACCAGCGGCGTCAGCGCCTTGCGCACCCTCGCGTGATAGGCGTTGAGCCAGGCCAGTTCCTCGCGCGTCAGCAGCTTTGGTTCGATCAGGGCGAGGTCGATGGGCGCGAGGGTCAGCGTGGCGAAGCCCAGCATCTCCCGCTCCGCGCCCTTGATGGCGCGCGGCTCCACGACGATGAGATTTTCGATGCGGATTCCATAGGCGCCGGTCTTGTAATAGCCCGGCTCGTTGGAGAGGATCATGCCCGGCTCCAGCGCCACGCCGCCCACTTTGGAAATGCGCTGCGGCCCCTCGTGCACCGAGAGGTAAGAGCCCACCCCGTGGCCCGTGCCATGGTCGAAATCGAGACCGGCGTCCCACAGCGCGCGCCGCGCAAAGCCATCGAGCTGCGCCCCTGAGGCGCGCTTGGGGAAGACGCTGGTGGCGATGCCGATATGGCCCTTGAGCACGCGGGTGAAACGGTCGCGCATTTCAGCGGTCGGCTTGCCCACCGCCAGGGTGCGGGTGATGTCGGTGGTGCCATCCTCATATTGCGCACCGGAATCGATGAGGAAGAGGCCGCGTTTGATTTTGGCGTTGGTGGCTTCCGTCACGCGGTAATGCACGATGGCGCCATTGGGCCCCATGCCGGAAATGGAGGGGAAGGAGACATCCCTGAGTTTCTTCGTCGCGCGGCGGAAGGTTTCCAGCGCCTGCGCGGATTCGATCTCGGTGAGCTTGCCCTTGGGCGCGGCGCCCGCAAACCAGGCCAGAAACTCCACCATGGCCGCGCCATCGCGCAGATGGGCCGCGACGGCCCCGCGCAGCTCCGCCCTGTTCTTGCGCGCCTTCATGAGGGCGGTGGGGTCGGCGCCCACGTCCGCAGTCCCGCCAGCCGCTTCCAGCGCCTGCACGAGGCGGGCGGGGACGGTGGCGGCGTCGAAGCGCACCCGTTTTTTGGAAGCGCCCAGCGCCGCTATGTCGGCCAGCAGCGCCTCGGGGACTGCGAGCTTCAGGAACGTCAGGCCCGCGCGCACAGCGTCGCTGAGCTTGCGCGGGTCTACATAGAGCAGCGGCTTGCCCTTGGCGGGAACCATGGCGAAGCAAAGCGCGATGGGCGTATGGGCCACATCCGCGCCGCGAAGGTTGAAGGCCCAGGCCACCGCATGGGGGTCGCTCAGCACCAGCGCATCGGCCTTGCCCAGCGCCGCCTGAATGCGTGCGATCTTCGCCTGCGCATCTTCGCCGCTGAAGCGGGCGGGATGCAAGGTCACGGCGCCCAGGGGCGGGGCGGGGCGGTCGGTCCAGATGGCGTCGAGGGGGTTCGTCTCCGCATGGACCAACTCGCCGCCAGCCGCCTTCACGGCGCGCTCGTAGCGGGCGAGTTGGGCGGGGGTGTGCAGCCAGGGGTCGCAGGCGATGCGCCAGCCCTTTTTCACCTGCTTTTCGAGCCATGCGTCGGGGCCGGTCTCGCCGC
>CAMDOY010000129.1 GCA_945903655.1 Rhizobium sp. Q54
GACAAACAAACTCCAGTCTCGAATCCATCGCAGACACCTCGCGAAACGGCATCCCGATCTCCTTTCTCTGAGATCGGAAAAGTGTCCACTATGTCTCCGAACACCTGTCCACTATGTCTCCGGTCTAAACACCCACGAGGGGGAGGGGAGCGGCGGGCATTTCGCATTTATATTTCAGATGGTTGGCAGCGCCTGACCTCTAACCGCGCCCCGAAGGCAGCATCCTCTGCAACACCCCATCGCGTTTGATGAAAGTATGCATGATCGCTGCGCCGATATGGGAGAGGATCAGCGCCGCCATCAGCAAGCCCAGCCATTTATGGGCCGCCGCCAGCGCGTCGAAAATCGGTTCGCTCTTGGGCATGAGGTGGGGCAGGGTGAAGAGGCCGAAGACCGAGACATCCACCCGATAGGCCGAGGTCATCAGCCAGCCGATCAGCGGCATGAGGATGATCAGCGCCATCAGCGAATGATGCACGGCCACGGAGGCGCGGCGCTCCAGGGGCGTCAGGGTTTCCAGCGGCGCGGGCGTGCCGAACATCCGGCGCGCCGTCACCCGCGCAAGCGCCAGCACGAAGACCACGACGCCGAAAGAGCGGTGCATGTCATAGATCTGATTTTGCAGCGGGCCTTCGTCCATATTGGTCATGATGATCCCGCCGGGGATGATCCCCAGCACGCAGAGCGCGGTGATCCAGTGGATCCATTTGGAAATGGGCGAATAGGCTGGCGGACGAATCTGGTCAGACATGTGCTCTGCCTCCCTCTGGCCACATGATGCTACATCAGCGCGCAATCGAAAAGGACCTCGCCACCCTCCAGCAGATGCACGCTGGTGGGCGGGCGCAGGGCGCGGGACAGATCGCCCTGCGGCTCCAGCTCCAGCCCCGCCTTGCCGGAACCGATGATGACGGGCGCCACCAAGAGATGCAGGCGATTGATGCAGCCCGCATCGATGAAAGACGAGATGGTGCGCGCGCCGCCCTCGATCAGCAGCTTGCGATAGCCCCGCGCAAACAGCGCCGCCACGATCTCGGCAGGACGCATCAAACCTTCGTGAAGCGGCAGGCGCACCAGTTCAACCCCCTCGGGGCAGGCGGCGCCAGCGCTGACGAGCAGCAGGGGCGTTCCGTCGCGGGTCAGCCATTTTCCCTGGGCGTTGAGGCGCCCTGTGGGGTCGATGACCACGCGGGCCGGGCTCTGACCCCCCACGCGACGCACGGTCAACAAGGGGTCGTCGGCGACGATCGTGCCCGCTCCCACAACCACCGCATCCACGGCGGCGCGCAGGCGATGCAGATGGTCGAGGGCGGCGGCGCCATTGATATAGCGAGACTCGCCGGTCACGGTGGCGATGCGGCCATCAAGGGACTGGCCAAGTTGCGCCACCACGAAGGGCCGGTCGGTCGGCGCCTGCGTAATGGGCTGGAAGGGGTCGGCGGATGGGCTTTCCATGCGGTTTTTTGCGCTCCGGCTGCTTCCCTGGTGATCAGGGCTTCTATCAATGAGGCAGGATTTGAGATATGCAACCCATCCAGAGGACGGGCGCGCCCGTAGCTAGCGTAACCAGGTCCAGTCCAGTCGGGGGTCGCGTGTCCGAAATCAAGAACATATTAGACGCAGAGGGGGGACTTGGACAGGTCGCTGTCGATCGCGCCCTTGCGGAAGTTCGCTCAGGTCGTCCCGTCATCATAAAGGCTGGCCGCTCCCATCTCATGATGCTCTGCGTCGAGGCGCTGGATCAGCGCCACGTGGCGACCTTCGAGGCCCTTGGCAAGCGCCGGGCCCGTCTGTTGCTGCCCGCCCCCCGTCTGCGCCGACTGGGCCTTGACCGGGTGAAGCCCGGCGCCATCGCCCTGCCGACCATCGATCTTTCCCGTATCGCTACGCTTTCGTTGGAGCTTGGCGCGCGCATCGACGCGCCCGTCGCCACCCTTAGCCGACTGGATCTCGCCGCCCTCGAACTCGTTCGCGTCGCCCTCGTGCTGCCTGCGGTCGTCGTCTTGCCGGTCTCCGTCCGCGATATCGAGGGCGAGGGCCTGGTGCGGGTCGAGGCCGCCGCCATCGAGGCCTATCGGCGCAACACCGTGCGCGATCTCCACATCGTGGGCCGCGCTCCAGTGCCGCTGGAAGGCGCTCCGGACACTGAATTCGTGATTTTCCGTGGCGGCGAGGGCCTGCGTGATCAGGTGGCGGTCATCGTCGGCAAGCCCGATTTCGCCGGGCCCGTCACGGTCCGCCTGCATTCGGCCTGCCTCACGGGGGACCTCTTCGGCAGCCTGAAATGCGATTGCGGCGACCAGCTGCGCCACACCGCCCGCTTCATGGCCGAGAATGGCGGCGGGGTGCTGCTCTATCTCGATCAGGAAGGCCGGGGCAATGGCCTGTCCAACAAGATGCGCGCCTACAAGCTCCAGGCGCAGGGCTTCGACACCTATGACGCCGATGAGGTGCTGGGCTTCGACCATGACCAGCGCGGCTTTGATTTCGCAGCCGAAATGCTTCTGAGGATCGGGGTCGCCCAGGTCCATGTCATGACCAACAACCCCATCAAGATCGCCGCGCTGGAGACCGCCGGGCTCGAGGTCGTCTCTGATCGGCGCATTCTTGGCCGCACCACCGATCAAAATGTGCGTTATCTCGCCTCCAAGCGCGACCGGGCCGGTCACTTCATTGAAATGGATGGCGTCCCGGCGCAGACGGGCGGCAAGGAATAGGGTATAGGACCTGCCGACAGGTTTAGGATCAGACCCAACGGAAATCAGGTCTATGTCTTCCAAACGCGAGCGTTTCGGGCCTCCCGGAAAGCTCTATGACTTCGCCAGCCTCGCCTTTGTGGCAGGGGCCCTTGTCCTCGCCTGGCCCTGGTTGTCGGGCGCCGTGACGATTCCCTGGGACGCCAAGGCCCAGGCCTATCCGCAGATCGTGTTTCTCGCCCGGTCGCTGGCGGCGGGCGACAGCCCCTTCTGGGCGCCCAATGTTTTCGCTGGTTTTCCCCAAATCGCCGATCCGCAATCCCAGATTTTTTCGCCGCCCTTCTTCCTGCTGGCCCTGTTCAATGCGGCCCCCTCCTTCCGGGCTGTTGATTCCGTGGTCTTCGCCATGCTGATTCTGGCGGGGCTGGCGCTGATCGCTTTCTTCAAGGACCACGCCTGGCATCCCGCAGGCGCGCTGGTGGCGGCTTTCGCCTTTTCCTTCGGCGGGTCGGCCGCCTGGCGGCTTCAGCACATCGGCGAGGTGATCTCCCTGTGCTGGTTCGCACTGACCCTTCTGGCGCTGTCGCGCGCGCTCAGGCGCCCCTCCTGGCTCTATGGCTTGGCGGCGGGGGTGCTGGCGGGGTTCATGGCGTTGGGGCGCGACCAGATCGCGCTTTTGTGCATTTTCGTGCTGGCGGCCTACGCCATCTGGCATGTGTGGGACGGACGGGGCATGCGGCGGCGCCTGCTGCGAAGCCTGGGCCCCTTGTCCATGGGCTTCATCGGCGGCGTGCTGACGGTCGCGATCCCCATCGCCTTCACCATTTTCCTGGCGGACGATTCCAATCGTCCGGGCATGGATTTCGAGGAGGCGGCGCGCGGCTCCCTGCCGCCCCTGTCCCTGCTGACGGCTGTGGTCGCCAATCTCTTCGGGGTGGATGGCCCCATGAAGGATTTCTGGGGTCCGCCCTCGTCCTTGGTTTGGGGCGAGACGGATCTGGCGCTGGCCCGCAACATGGGGGCGATCTATTTCGGGGCCATACCGCTGGCGGCCCTGGCCTGCGCGGCGGGCGTCCTGCGCGACCGGTCGATGCGGATCTTCCTGGTCATGATGGTCTTCATGCTGCTCTACACCGTGGGCCGCTATACGCCGTTTTTCGAACTGGCCTTCTGGATCCCGGGCGTGGAGCTCTATCGTCGGCCTGCGGACGCGACCTTTCCCCTCTGCGCCTTGCTGGCGATTCTGGCCGGTTATGGTGTTCATGGCATCGTCGCCCGGGGCGAACGGGTCCGCATGAACTATGGCGCGATCGCGGTCGCCGTCCTGTTCGCGCTGTGCATGTTCATCGCCTTGCAAAAGGGTCGTTTCCCCCAGGCCCAGGGCGCGCTCCTGATCGGGGCCATCTCCTTGAGCGTCGCCCTCATCGCCCTCTACCTGGCGCCCATGCTCATGCGCCGCGCGCCCTATCTGGGACTGGCCCTGCTGGCGGGCCTCATGACCATTGATCTGGGCGTCAGCAACAGGCCCAACGAATCGACCGGCCTGCCGCCCGCCACCTATGACGAGCTGCACCCCGACTCGACCAATCAAACGCTGACCGTGATACGCGAGCGCCTTGCGGCCCATGCCGCGCCGAATCGGCGCGACCGGGTGGAGCTGGCGGCGGTGGACTACGAATGGCCCAACATCGGCCTTGTCCACGGGTTCGACCATGACCTTGGCTTCAATCCCATCCGGCTGAAGCTTTTCACGGACGCAACCAATGCGCAGGATCAGGTCTCCACGCCTGACCAGCGCACTTTCTCCCCGCTTTACGCTCATTTCCGGTCGCCCATGGCGGATCTTCTGGGGGTGCGGCTTATCATCTCGCGCCATCCGCTGGAGCGGATGGACAAGGCATTCGACCCCAAGGATTTCATTTTCGTGGGGCAAACCAAGGACGCCTTCGTCTGGGAGAACCCGCGCGCCCTGCCGCGCGTGCTGGCGCCGGGCGCCGTGCAGATCGTGGATATCGAGCGCATGCTCAATGAGGGAAAGTGGCCGGAGGTAGATTTCACCCGCACGGTCCTGCTGGATGGCGAAGAGGCCGACGCCTCCCTGCAAGGTCCGCCCGGGGAGGCGAAAATCGTCTCCTACCGCAATACGGAAGTGGTGGTGGACGCCAGTTTCCCGCAGGGTGGCTATGTCGTGCTGAACGATGTCTGGCATTCCTGGTGGACGGCGCAGGTGGATGGCGCGCCTGCGCCCATTCTGCAGGCCAATGTGATGTTCCGCGCCGTGCGGGTGGGTCCGGGGGCGCATCGCGTGCGCTTTTCCTTCGATCCCTTCGCGGGTCTTTGGGCGCAACTTTCGAAACGCTGAGCGCGGCCCGGGCTCTGTGCGGGGCTTGCCACCCTCGCGCGCGCTCTTCATAAGGACGCTGCGGGTCAGTCCGGCCCGATGGATGCGCGATGGCTCGGCCAGAACCAGAGAACAAAGAGGAGGCCTCCGCGCTCGCGCCGGTGCTGAGCACGGTCGTGCCCGAACTGGTGGATCCGCTGGATGAAAAGGCGGCGGCGCGCCGCAGGCGCTGGCGTCTGTTGGGCGCCACCCTGAGCCTTGCTCTCATCGCGCTGTCCGCCGTGGTTCTCTTCAATACCTTGCGCAGCGTCAGTTGGCGCGATCTGCGCGGCGCCTTCGAGGCGACGGGCTGGGACCAGATCTCGCTCGCCTGCGCCTTTGCCGCCCTCTCCTATATCGCGCTGACGGGCTATGATGGTCTGGCCCTGCGCCAGCTCGCCCTGCGCGTGCCCTATCGCACGACGGCGCTGGGCTCCTTCACCAGCTACGCCATCTCCTTCACCCTGGGCTTCCCGATCATCACCGGGGGCACGGTGCGCTACTGGATCTATTCCCAGAAGGGCGTCTCCCCCGCCAAGGTGGCGAGCCTGACGGTCATCGCGGGCGTCACCTTCTGGCTGGGCATGACCATCGTGGTGGGCGCCGCGCTGGTCTTTGACCCCGCAGGCATCGCCGAGATCAACAAGCTGAAGGTCGGCGTGAACGTAGCCATTGGCGTTGGCGTCCTCCTGGCCATCCTGGCCTATCTGATCTGGGTCTCCCTCGATCATAGGCGCACCCGCATTCAGGGCCTCACCCTGGAATTGCCAGGCTTCTGGCTCACCGTCGGGCAAATGCTGCTGGGCGTCTTCGAACTCTGCGCCGCCGCCGCCTGTCTTTATGTGTTGCTGCCGAACGGCCATGGCATGGATCCCGTGACCTTCGCGGCGACCTATGTTTTCGCCTGCCTCATCGGCATCGCCTCCAATGCGCCGGGCGGCATCGGCGCCTTCGAGATGACCATGCTCAATGCGGTCCATACGCCCTCGCAAGAGGGCTTGCTGGCCTCGCTGCTGCTGTTCCGCATGATCTATTACATCGGCCCCTTCATTCTGGCGCTCGCCCTGCTGGGCGCCAATGAGAGCATGCGCCGCTGGAAATCCCTGCGCGAAGCCATGGCGCGCAGGAGCGAAGAGGACGGGCGCCGGGGGCGGACGGACTTCGATTAACGAATTGTGACAAAAGCGTTGGCCCAGTCCCCTTTCGTCGCAATTCTGTCATGCGAATCGCTGTCCTATCTGAGCTTGTTCCCATGCGCCCTGTGAGGAGACACAGTGGAGACGACCACGGATGACGCCGCCCTCTGCGCCGCCTTGCTGGACGCCCTGCGGGATCCCGCGCTGCTGGTCGGCCCGGACACGCGACTGCGCGCCTTGAATGCGCCCATGCGTTCCCTGTTGCCGGCCGCCCGGGCGGGCGATCCACTGGCGCTGACCCTGCGCTCGCCCGATGTGCTTGACGCCGCCAATCGGGTGCTCGAAGGCGCCGCCGCCGAAGGCGTGATCTGGCGCGAGCGCGTGCCGGTGGAGCGGGTGTTTGACGCCTATTTGGCGCCGCTGACGGTTGGGGGAGATCGGTTCGTCGTGCTGACCCTGCGCGAAACCACCGAGGCCCTGCGCGTGGAGCGCATGCGCTCCGACTTCATCGCCAATGTGAGCCATGAGTTGCGCACGCCGCTGGCGTCGGTGATGGGATTCATCGAAACCCTGCAGGGCCCCGCGCGCGAGGATCCCGCCGCGCGCGTGCGTTTTCTCGCGATCATGCGCGATCAGGCGCGGCGCATGTCGCGCCTGATCGACGATCTCCTCTCCCTCTCGCGCATTGAGCAGCGGGCGCATCTGCGGCCCAATGCGCCCGTGGATCTGGTGGGCGTCGTGCGCCATGTGGCCGATGGTCTTGACCTCATCGCCATGGAAAATCGCGTCACCCTCAAGCTGGATACGCCGGATGTGCTGATCATTCCGGGCGACCGCGATGAACTCATTCGCCTCGTGGAGAATCTCGTCGGCAACGCCATCACCTATGGATCGCTGCCCGATCAGGACACTGGGGTGGAGAACACGCTTTTGCAGCAGGGCGATCAGGCGCGCCTGAGCGTGCGCGACCATGGTCAGGGCATCGCCCGCGAGGATCTGCCGCGTCTGACCGAGCGATTCTATCGTGCGGACGTGGGCGTGAGCCGCGCCAAGGGCGGCACGGGGCTTGGCCTTGCATTGGTGAAGCATATTGTCGCCCGCCATCGGGGCCGCCTCTTCATCACCAGCCAGCCGGGCGAAGGCGCATGTTTTGAGGCGCTGCTGCCAAAATCTTAAAACATTATATTTTTCAGTAAATTAGATTGTCATTTAAATGTCATCTCACTGTCGTAAAAACTAGATGTGGACAGCTTACAAGCACCCCGAGGCAGGTCTGGATCCGCCGGACTGCTCAAACCAGAGAGATGAACATGACCTTCCAACCTCTGATGCGCGCCGCAGCGATCGCTATCGTCGCCTTTACCGGCGTCACCGCTGAGGCCGCCGACATCACCGGCGCAGGCGCAACCTTTCCCTTCCCGATCTATTCGAAGTGGGCGGACGCCTACAAGAAAGAGACCGGCAACGGCCTGAACTATCAGTCCATCGGTTCGGGCGCCGGCATCAAGCAGATCCAGGCCAAGACTGTGACCTTCGGCGCCACCGATGCGCCGCTCAAGGCCGACGCCCTGAAGAAGGACGGTCTCGTGCAGTGGCCCATGGTCATGGGCGGCATCGTGCCGGTCGTGAACCTCGAAGGCGTGAAGCCCGGGGAGCTGGTGCTTGATGGCGCGACGCTTGCTGACATCTATCTCGGCAAGATCAAGAAGTGGGACGATGCGGCGATCCAGAAGCTCAATGCTTCCCTGAAGCTGCCCTCCACCAACATCACGGTCGTGCGTCGCTCCGATGGTTCGGGCACCACCTTCAACTTCACCGACTATCTGTCCAAGGCCAGCAAGGAATGGGCTGACAAGGTCGGTGCGGATGCTGCTGTGGAATGGCCGGTTGGCGTTGGCGCCAAGGGCAATGACGGAGTGTCTGGCAATGTCGCCCAGACCAAGAACTCCATCGGCTATGTCGAATATGCTTACGCCAAGCAGAACAAGCTGACCCATACGGGCATGATCAACAAGGCCGGCAAGTCCGTGCAGCCGACCGTCGCCGCCTTCCAGGCCGCCGCCGCCAACGCCGACTGGGCGAACGCCCCCGGCTACTATCAGATCCTGACCAACCAGCCGGGCGACGCCTCCTGGCCCATCACCGCCGCCACCTTCATTCTGATGTATGGCGAGCCTGCGGATAAGGTGGCTTCAGCTGAGGCGATCAAGTTCTTCGCCTGGGCCTTCGCCAAGGGCGACAAGATGGCCGAAGAGCTCGACTATATCCCCATGCCCGACGCGGTCACCAAGCTGATCGCCAAGACCTGGGCCGAGAGCATCAAGAACAAGTAAGGAAACAGCGGGGGAGGGCGACCTCCCCCGTTTTCCGCTCTGCGTAGTTTTGTGTCCGCGAAGGACGGAGATTTCCTGATGACGGATGTTATTGTGCAAACAGGCGCCGCCGCCGCGCCCACCAACGCCTGGCGCGCCAGGGCGCTGGCGAATTTCAAGACAGGCGATTCTACTTTTCGCTTTCTTGCCCAACTTGCCGCAGCCACGGTCCTGCTCTTGCTGGGCGGCATCATCGTGTCGCTGATCATCGGCGCCTGGCCTGCGATATCCGCCTATGGCTTTGACTTTCTGACGACCCAGCGCTGGGCGCCCAATGCGCGGCCCAATCCCATTCTCGGCGGCCTTGGCCCGATCTATGGCACTCTGGTGAGTTCGCTCATCGCGCTGCTGATCGCCGTGCCCGTGGGCCTTGGCATCGCCATCTTCCTGACCGAGCTTTGCCCGCAATGGCTGCGCCGTCCCGTGGGCGTGGCGGTCGAGCTGCTGGCGGGCATTCCCTCTATCATCTACGGCATGTGGGGTTTCTTTGTTCTGGGGCCTGTGCTGGCCGACTCGATAGAGCCCGCCATCGTCAATGCGGTCGAAAATATCCCCATCCTCAACACGATCTTCGCCG
>CAMDOY010000130.1 GCA_945903655.1 Rhizobium sp. Q54
TTCGACCGCAAGGCCCGCAAGGTCTCCGTGTCGATCAAGGCTCTTGAAATGGCCGAGGAAAAGGAAGCCATCGCCCAATACGGGTCGGCGGATTCCGGCGCCTCGCTCGGCGACATCCTTGGCGCGGCCCTCAAGGCCCGCAGCGACAAGCCGCAAGGCTAAGCTGGTTGCGGCTTTCGGGCCACGCGACAAAGAAAACGAGGCCCGCGCCACCAGCGCGGGCCTTTTCATTTGATCCGCCCGCCATTGCCCACAAGGCCCCTCGGGCGTAGGGTTGACCCTGTTGCGCTCCACATCCCATGAGACCGCCATGGCCACCCCCGACCAGACCTCCGACTATCTGCTTGATCGCCGCAAGCTGCGCCGCAAACTCTCGTTCTGGCGCATCGCGGCCTTCGCCTTCCTGATCGTGGCCGCTGGCGCTGCGACTTGGCGGCTGACGGGATCCACTGGCGGATCGCCGCTCCAGCACCATATCGCGCGCATCAGCATCAACGGTGTCATCACCGGCGACCGCGACACCCTGAAAATTTTTGACGATGTGGCGAAGTCCCACGCCTCCGCGGTCATCCTCTCCATCGAGAGCCCCGGCGGCACGACCACGGGGGCGGAGCGGCTCTACGATCACATCCGAAAGCTCTCCGAAAAGAAGCCGGTCGTGGCTGTCGTGGGCGGCATGGCGGCCTCGGGCGGCTATATCGCGGCCATGGGCGCCGACCGCATCGTGGCCCAGGGCAATTCGCTGGTGGGCTCGATTGGCGTGCTGTTCCAGTTCCCCAATGTCTCCAAGCTGCTCGACACTGTCGGCGTGAAAATGGAGGAGGTGAAGTCCTCGCCCCTCAAGGCCTCCCCCAACGGCTACGAGCCCACCTCGCCCGAAGCCCGCGAGGCCCTCGCCGCGCTGGTGAAGGATTCTTTTGACTGGTTCAAGGATCTGGTGCGCGAACGCCGCAGCATCAACGGCGAATCACTGGCGGCGGTGACGGACGGTCGAGTCTTCACCGGTCGGCAGGCCCTCTCTCTCAAGCTGGTTGACGCGCTGGGGTCAGAGCAGGAGGCCATCGCCTGGCTGGAGAAGGAAAAGAACATCGAAAAGAACCTGCCGGTCCGCGACTGGAAAAAACGTCGGTCTATCAATGACTTGGGCCTTCTGGGCATGGCTGCGGAAGGCGCCGAGATGCTGGGGCTGGAAGGCCCCGCCCTGTCCTTGCGGAAGCTGCAATCCTCAAGAGAACAGTGGTTTCTTGACGGTTTGTTGAGCATTTGGCATGCTGGACCCGCCAATTGATTGTTCAAACGGCCTATTGCCAACTAACACGGATCAAAACGAAATGATTAAATCAGAACTCGTCCAACGGATCGCTGAAAACAACCCTCATCTGTATCTCCGCGATGTCGAGAATATCGTGAACGCGATTCTCGATGAGGTCACCAACGCCCTGGCGCGTGGCGACCGGGTGGAGCTGCGCGGCTTCGGCGCTTTCGCCGTCAAGCGGCGCGACGCCCGTCAGGGCCGCAACCCCCGCACCGGCGCCAATGTCGCCGTGCATGAGAAATCAGTTCCCTTCTTCAAGACGGGGAAGGAACTGCGCGAGCGCCTGAACGAGCAGCCCCTGCGCTGATCGACCAAGGGCTGGCGCGCCAGCCGGAGTGTGCGATGAAAACCCTTCTGAAATGGCTGATCCTGTCACCGATCGCCATCGTCATCGTCACCTTTGCGATCATCAACCGTCAGGTCGTCCCGGTCATCTTCGACCCCTTCGGGTCGGATGATCCGGGCCTTCGCCTGCAGGCCCCCCTGTTCTTCGTCATGTTCGCCGCCGCCATGGTTGGCGTCGTCGCGGGCGGTCTGGCGACCTGGCTCGCCCAGGGCCGTAACCGCAGGGCCCTGCGGGACGCCCGCGCCGATGTGGCCCATCTGCGCGCCGAAGCCGACCGTATGCGCAACATGACCGCGCTTCCCACCCCCGACGCCCGCGCGAGCTGACGGCTGGGGCGTTCTGTCCGGTAGCGATCCGCCGCGCGAACCCCTATATGTCCCCCATGAGCGCCTCCCTGACGGTGAAGATCTGCGGGCTTTCGACCCCCGCCACCCTCGAAGCCGCCCTCGATGCGGGGGCGGACATGGTGGGATTCGTCTTTTTCCCGCCCAGCCCGCGCCATATCGACATCCCCCGGGCGCGCGAATTGGCCGGGATCACCGGCTCCCGCGCCCTCAAGGTGGCCCTGAGCGTGGATGCGGACGACGCCTATCTGGATGAGGTGGTCGCCGCGCTGGCGCCCGACATCCTGCAACTGCATGGCCGCGAGACGCCCGCGCGGGTCGCCGCCATCCACGCTCGCTATGGCCTGCCCGTGATGAAGGCGCTTGGCGTGAGCGCGGAGGCGGATTTCGCGAGCCTTGCCGCCTATGAGGCCGTCGCTGACCGCATTCTCTTCGACGCCAAGCCGCCCCGGGACGCCACGAGGCCCGGCGGCAATGGCCACGCCTTCGACTGGAGCCTGCTGGGTTCCCGCGCCTTCCAGAGGCCCTGGATGCTCTCTGGCGGCCTCAACTGTGAAAGCGTCGCCACCGCCGTGGCCGCCACCCGCCCGCCGGGGATCGACGTCTCCTCCGGCGTGGAGAGCAGCCCCGGGGTGAAAGACCCCGCCTTGATCGAAGCCTTCATGGCCCGCGCGCGCGCGGCGCAGGCGGGCCTTGGTTCCGCGCCAAAGACCGCCTAAAAGAAAAGACCTTCAGGAGTTCGCGCCTTGTTGCAGGATCACCCCAATTCTTTCCGCTCCGGCCCCGACGACACGGGCCATTTCGGCATTTTCGGCGGCCGCTTCGTGGCCGAGACCCTCATGCCGCTCGTGCTGGACCTCGAAAAGGCCTATGCGGCGGCGAAAGCCGACCCCAGCTACCAGGCCGAGCTGGACCATCTGGCGACCCATTATGTCGGCCGCCCCTCGCCGCTCTACTATGCCCAGCGCATGACCGAGCATTTCGGCGGCGCAAAAATCTATTTCAAGCGCGACGAGCTGAACCACACTGGCGCGCACAAGATCAACAATGTGCTGGGCCAGATCCTGCTGGCCATGCGCATGGGCAAGAAGCGCATCATCGCGGAGACGGGCGCGGGCCAGCATGGCGTCGCCACCGCCACCGCCTGCGCCAAATATGGCCTGGAATGCATCGTCTACATGGGCGCGGTCGATGTGGAGCGGCAGGCCCCCAATGTGTTCCGCATGAAGATGCTGGGCGCCACGGTGGTGCCCGTGCAATCGGGCGCGCGCACCCTCAAGGACGCCATGAACGAGGCCCTGCGCGACTGGGTCACCAATGTGGACTCGACCTTCTACTGCATCGGCACCGCCGCTGGCCCGCACCCCTATCCCATGATGGTCCGCGATTTTCAGTCAGTCATCGGCAACGAGGTGCGCGAGCAGATGATGGCCGCCGAAGGGCGCCTGCCGGATTCGCTGGTGGCGGCCATTGGCGGCGGCTCCAACGCCATCGGCCTGTTCCATCCCTTCCTCGATGATCCCGGCGTGGAGATCTTCGGCGTGGAGGCGGCAGGCCATGGCCTGTCCGAGCCCAATGGCCATGCGGCCTCGCTGGCGGGCGGCAAGCCCGGCGTGCTCCACGGCAACCGCACCTATCTCCTGATGGACGACGACGGGCAGATTCTGGAGGGCCATTCCATCTCGGCGGGCCTCGATTATCCCGGCATCGGGCCGGAACATGCTTGGCTGCGGGACGTGGGCCGGGTGAAATATCTCTCCGCCACCGACAAGGAGGCGCTGGACGCCTTCCAGCTCTGCTGCCGCCTCGAGGGCATTATCCCCGCCCTGGAGCCCGCCCATGCCCTGGCGAAAGTCGGGGAACTGGCGGCGGCGCGGCCCAAGGATCACCTGATGGTGATGAACATGTGCGGGCGCGGCGACAAGGACATTTTCAACGTCGCCGAGGTGCTCGGGGGCATGTGAGGCGGGGCCGCCGACACAGCCGGGTGGCGGGACTTCGAAAAAGCGACATAATCCTCGCGAATCAGTGGCGTCCCGCGCCCCTGAAGGAGATCGCCCGCCCATGGCCCTGACCCGCCGCCGCCTGTTGAACACTGCCTCCGCAAGCCTCGGCGCCCTCGCGCTGCCGGGCTTTCGCGCCGCACGCGCTCAGGGCGCCGAAACGCGCTCCCATGGGCTCTCCACCTTCGGCGAGCTGCAACAGCCCGCCGACTTCAAACATTTCGCCTATGTGAACCCTAGGGCCCCCAAGGGCGGGTCGCTGATCGTCCAGATCAAGAACACCTCCGGCAACCAGAATTTCGAGACCTTCGACACCTTCAACATCTATGTCTTCAAGGGCGATGGCGCCGCAGGCGTCGACGCCACCTTTGACAGCCTCATGGCGGGCAGCGCCGACGAGCCCAACACGCTTTATGGCCTCGTCGCGCAATCCGTGCGCATCAGCGCGGACAAGCTCACCTATCGCTTCGAGCTGCGCCCGCAAGCGCGCTTCCATGACGGGTCGAAGCTCACCGCCAAGGACGTCGCCTTCTCGCTGAATGTGCTGAAGACCAAGGGCCATCCGATCTACCGCACCATCCTCGCCGACCTCCTCAGCGCCGAGGCGGAAGAGGAGCTGGTGGTGAAGGTGCAGTTTGCGCCGACCCGCAGCCGCGATTCCCATCTCATCGCCGCGGGTATGCCGATCTTCTCAAGCGCCTATTACGCCACGCGCGATTTCGAAGCCTCCAGCCTTGAGCCGCCGCTGGGCTCCGGCCCCTACAAGGTCTCCCGTTTCGAGCAGGGGCGCTTTGTGGAATATGAGCGCGTCAGGGATTATTGGGCCGCCGACCTGCCGGTGAATGTGGGCGTCAACAATTTCGACCGGGTGCGCTGGGACTATTACCGCGAACGGCAGATCGCCTTCGAGGATTTCAAGTCGGGCAAGCTGAATTACCACGAGGAATACACCGCCCGCTTCTGGGCGACGCAGTATGGCTTCCCCGCCGTCACCGATGGCCGCGTGAAGCGCGAGGAACTGCGCTCGGGCGCAGCGACAGGCACGCAAGGCTGGCACTTCAACCTGCGCCGCCCGCAATTCGCAGATGTGCGCATTCGCGAGGCCATCAACCTGTGCTTCGATTTCGAATGGACCAACAAGAACATCATGTATTCGGCCTATACCCGGATCACCTCCTATTTCGAAAACTCGGACATGAAGGCCACCGGCAAGCCCGGCCCGGAAGAACTTGCGCTGCTGGAGCCCTTCCGCGCGCAGCTCTCGCCCGCTGTCTTCGAAGAGCCCTGGGTCCCGCCGGTGTCGGATGGTTCGGGCTCGGATCGCGCGCTGCTGCGCAAGGCCGATGAGCTCCTGCGCGCGGCGGGCTGCAAGCGCGAGGGCGCGCAGTTGAAGCTGCCCGATGGCAAGCCCTTCACCATCGAGTTTCTCGACTCCTCATCAGTGCTGCAACCCCATACGGAACCCTTCATCGCCAACATGAAGAAGCTGGGCATCGACGCGCGCATTCGCGCCGTCGATACGGTGCAATACAAGCGGCGCTTCGATTCCTTTGATTTCGACATGACGAGCTTCGCCATGGGCGGCTCGACCACGCCCGGCGTGGAGATGAAGAACTCTTATTCCTCGCAAGCCGCCAACACCCCGGGCTCGCGCAATATCGCGGGCATCTCCCATCCCGCCATCGATGCGCTGCTGGATAAAATCGCGCGCGCCGACAACCGCGCCGATCTCACCGTGGCCTGCCGCGCCCTTGATCGCATTCTGCGGGCGGGGCGCTACTGGGTGCCCATGTGGTATTCGGGCAAGGCGCGCATCGCCTATTGGGACGTCTTCTCCCGTCCCGCGCAAACGCCGAAATTCGGCACCGGCGCACCCGCCACCTGGTGGTGGGATGAGGAGAAAGCGAAACGTCTGGGCATGCAGGGCTGACGACACATGGCTGCTTATATCGCGCGACGTCTTCTGCTGATGATTCCCACGATCCTGGGGATCCTGCTGATCTCCTTCGTCATCGTGCAATTTGCGCCGGGCGGGCCGGTGGAGCGCGTGCTCGCGCAATTGCAGGGCCTCGACCAGAGCACCTCCGGGCGTATCGGCGCGGGCGCCAATGACATGGGCTCCAGCCTGCAAGCGCAGGCCGCCGACACGCGCTATCGCGGCTCGCAGGGCCTCGATCCGAAATTCATCGAGGAGCTGGAAAAGCAATTCGGCTTCGACAAGCCCCCCGCCGAACGCTTCCTCCTGATGGTGAAGAATTACGCCACCTTCGACTTCGGCCGCAGCTATTTCCGCGACACCTCCGTGCTACGCCTCATCAAGGAGAAGCTGCCGGTCTCGATCTCGCTGGGCCTATGGATGACGCTGCTCTCCTACGCCATCTCGATTCCGCTGGGCATCAAGAAGGCCGTCAATGACGGCTCGCGCTTCGATGTCTGGACCTCGGGCGTGGTGATCGTGGGCTACGCCATTCCCAGCTTCCTCTTCGCGGTGCTGCTGGTGATTTTGTTTGCGGGCGGATCCTTCTGGCAGATCTTTCCCTCGCGCGGGCTCTTCTCCGACAACTTTGCTGAGTTGTCGCTGATGGGCAAGGTGATGGATTATCTCTGGCATATCGTGCTGCCGGTCAGCGCGCTGGTGCTGGGCTCCTTCGCCACCTCCACCTTCCTCACCAAGAACTCGTTTCTGGACGAGATCCGCAAACAATATGTGCTGACCGCCCGCATGAAGGGGCTGAACGAACGGCAGGTCCTTTACGGCCATGTCTTCCGCAACGCCATGATGATCGTCATCGCGGGCTTTCCCGGCGCCTTCGTCAGCGCCTTCTTCACGGGCTCTCTGCTGATCGAGAACATCTTCTCGCTGGATGGGCTGGGCCTGCTCACCTATGAGTCCGTGATGAACCGGGACTACCCGGTCGTCTTCGCCAATATCTATATTCTGGCGCTGCTGGGCCTGGTGGTGAATCTCATCTCCGACCTCACCTATACCTGGATCGATCCGCGCATCGATTTCGAAACGCGGGAGGTCTGAGTGAACACGCAGACCCTTCCCGGCGATCTCATGCCCAAGGCCCCGCTCGCCCCCGCCCTGCCGGGCAAGGGGCTGTTTCACCTGACGCCGGTGAACCAGCGCAGGCTCGATAATTTCAAGCGCAACAAGCGCGGCTACTGGTCGTTCTGGCTCTTCATGGTGCTGTTCATCCTGTCGCTCTTCGCGGAAGTCATCGCCAACGAGCGGCCCATCATGGCCTCCTACAAGGGCGAGATTCTCTTCCCCATCGTGGCGGATTACCCAGAAGAAAAATTCGGCGGCTTCCTCGCGCAGACCGACTATCGCGATCCCGTCATCGCCGACGAGATCAAGTCCCATGGCTGGATGCTCTGGCCGCCCATCCGCTTCTCCTACAACACCCATAACCTCGATCTGCCGACCCCCGCGCCCTCGCCCCCCACATGGTCGCTCACCCCTGAGCAATGCGCGGGCGTGCTGGCCAAACGCTTCGCCGACAAACCGGGCGCGAGTTGTCGCGATCTCGAAATGAACTGGCTCGGCACCGACGACGCCGGGCGCGATGTGGTGGCCCGGCTCATCTATGGGTTCCGCATCTCCATCCTCTTCGGCCTCGTGCTCGCGGGCATATCCTCGGTCATCGGCATATTGGCGGGGGCGGTGCAGGGCTATTTCGGCGGGTGGCTGGATCTGGTGTTCCAGCGTTTCATCGAGATCTGGTCCTCGCTGCCCCATCTCTACATCCTGATCATCGTCTCTTCGATCATCACGCCGAGCTTCTTCGTGCTGCTGGGGATTTTGCTGCTCTTCTCATGGGTGTCATTGGTGCATGTGGTGCGCGCGGAATTCCTGCGGGCGCGCAATTTCGAATATGTGAATGCGGCCCGCGCGCTGGGCCTGTCCAACGCGAAAATCATGTTCCGCCATCTCTTGCCCAACGCCATGGTGGCGACGCTGACCTTCCTGCCCTTCGTGGTGAACGCCTCCGTCACCACGCTGACCTCCCTCGACTTTCTGGGCCTTGGTCTGCCGCCGGGCTCGCCCTCGCTGGGCGAGATGCTGTTGCAGGGCAAGTCCAACCTGCAGGCGCCCTGGCTCGGGCTGACGGGCTTCTTCGTGATCGCGCTCATGCTCTCGCTTCTTGTCTTCGTCGGCGAAGCGGTGCGCGACGCCTTCGATCCCAGAAAGACCTTCTCGTGAGCGTCGAAACAAAGCCCCTTCTCGAGGTGCGCGACCTCTCCATCGCCTTCCACCAGGGCGGGCGCACGAGCCTTGCGGTGGACCGCGTGTCCTTCAGTCTGGAGCGCGGGCGCACGCTGGCGCTGGTGGGCGAATCGGGCTCGGGCAAATCCGTCACGGCGCTGTCCATCGTGAAGCTGTTGGGCGCGACTTCCGCGAGCTATCCTTGTGGCGAAGTGCTCTACAAGGGGCAGGACCTGTTGCAGGCCAATGAGGAGGCCCTGCGGCGGGTGCGCGGCAATGAGATCACCATGGTCTTTCAGGAGCCCATGACCTCGCTCAACCCGCTGCATCCCATCGCCCGGCAGATCGGCGAGATTCTGGAGCTGCATGGCATGGGCGTCGCCAGCGAGCGCCGCACCCGCACCATCGAGCTGCTGGAGGAGGTGGGCATTCCCGATCCCGCCAACCGGCTCGACGCCTATCCCCACCAGCTCTCGGGCGGGCAGCGCCAGCGCGTGATGATCGCCATGGCGCTGGCCAATAGGCCCGATCTCTTCATCGCGGATGAACCCACAACCGCGCTCGACGTGACCGTGCAGGCGCAGATCCTGCGGCTGTTGAAAGACCTGCAGGCCAAGCGCGGCATGGCCATGCTCTTCATCACCCATGATCTGGGCATCGTGCGCAAGATCGCCGACGATGTCTGCGTCATGCAGCGCGGCAAGATTGTTGAAGCTGGCCCCACCGAAGAGGTCTTCCGCGCCCCCCAGCACCCCTATACCCAGGCGCTGCTCGCCGCCGAACCCAAGGGCAAGCCGCCCGTGGCCGACCCCACGGCGGCGCCGGTGCTGACGGGCGACAACATAAGGGTCTGGTTCCCCATCAAGCGCGGCTTCTTCCGCCGCACCGTGGGCCATGTGAAGGCGGTGGAT
>CAMDOY010000131.1 GCA_945903655.1 Rhizobium sp. Q54
TGGGATCTTCCGCATCCATCTCCGGCGCCTCGGTCGGCGCGCCCATCTGCGCGGGACGGCTCGGCGTTTGCGCGGCGGTCGGATCATTGACCGGGAGATGCACGGCGCGAAGGCGCGGCGACGCCAGGCCCACGATCTCGCGCAAAATCCGCTCGGCGCTGGAGCGCGGCGTATCGCAGACGAGATCCACCAGCTTCTGAACCCGGTCCGGTGAGCGCAGGGGCGGCGCGTCCAGTTTGGTCAGGATCTGCGCTGCTGAAAGGGGATCAACCCGCAAAATGGCGAGCACGAGGGCGAGGGGTTCGCCGCCGGCGTCGGCGATGATGTCGCGGGCCAGGGTCGTGGTGCAGCCCGCCGCCTTCGCCACCAGCCAGGAGGCTTCGTCAAGATTGCGGTCGGAGGCCGCCTTCAGCAGTTCATGGGCCAGCGCGAGCTCGTCGTCCGAGAGCGGCTCAGGCATAGGTTCGCCCAGACTTGCGCGTCGCGCCGCCAGAATGATGGAATCGCGCTGCAGGGGCGAGGCGGTCAGAAAGAGGGGCGTGACCCACTGGGGATCGCGGGCGCGCCGACACAGGCTTTTCGCCAGAGCCTGATCGAAGCGGGCCTGCCGCGCGAGGCCTTCAAAATCGGACTTCTCGATGGGCGCCATCAGATTATGGGCGAGAAGGCGCAGAACCTCGATCTCCATGCGGGTGCAGAGCAGGCCAACGAGGGTGGCGTCGAGATCTATCCGTTTGGCGATCTGACAGGCGGCGTCTGGCTCGCCCTCCCGGGCGATTTCGGCGATTTGCGCGCGGGTCAGACAGACCGAGCGGGCGAGAAAGGGCGCTGCGACCTGGCCGCCGAGGGCCAGAAAGGCGTCGAGTACACGGGGCGAAAGATAGGGATAGTCCGCAAGCCGCTCCGCCGCCTTGATGCGCATGTCTTCGCTGGTATGGGGCAGCAGGCCGTCGACGGCGGCTTCGAATTGCTGAATCTCATCCGGTGAATGATGCAACTGGCTCGCGAAAAGATCGCTGAGCGTGCTCAGAAGACGCGGAAGCATGGCTTCGTCGTCCCCGGGCGAGTCCACAAGGACATCGGGATCTTGCTGTTGAAGGTCGTTGAAATTCATGGCCCACGACTTACGAAAGGAATCGTTGGTGTTGCTGCATATTATGGGCCAAGTCGTTAATGCATCATTAACCCTGATCTCACGCTCGAGTTCGGGGCTCGGGAGCGATCCAGACGGCGCAAGGCTGCGTCTGGCGCATGCCCTTTGCTCATGGAGGCAGCCGCCGCTTTGAAGCCGACTTGATCTAGGGGCGGAGATCCTTGTCCAGCCCGCAGAAAATCGACTGGATGCGCTTTTTCGCATCCTCCATCTCGCCGGGAAATTCCGCCAGGGCGCGGAACAGCACAAAGCCTTCCAGGGTCGGGGTGATGATGCGCAGGTCTTGCGGCAACTCGTCTTCGGGATCATTCGCCTCGACCACATCGAGCTGTCGGCGCGTGACCAGCAAGACATCGAGCTTGCCGCGCGTCGCGCTGCGGTCGGTCATGGAATAGTAGATCTGCCCTTGCCGTCCATGAAAGGACATCAGCATAAGGGCGTCCGGAACGAGGGTGGCGCGCACGCGCACCGGCCCCTGCGACAGATCATAGCGACAGAGGCCCTGGGCGAAGGCCGGATCCTCGAAGGGCCCTCCCGACCCCGGCGCCGCGACGGGGAGCAGGGTCTGCCGGTGCAGGGGCGCCGCCGCGCTCATGCGCGCGAAGGCGTCGCGTGGCGCCAATTGCGGCATGATGAAGATCGAGGCGAGATGCACGATGCCCGCAACCACGAGGCAGCCCGCAACCCAGGGGAGGGTTGCGAAAGCAGCTGCGCCCAGCAATTCCCGCCCCTTCATCGGCAGGCCTCCCTGGCGATGGAGGGCATGACGCGCTCCACAACCGAAAAGGCGTTGGCGCTGAGGGAGGTGTCATAGAGCCGGAGCATCAGAAGGAAAGGCTGGCCGCTGACCACTGGCAGCCAGTTGCCGGGACGGGCCGAAGCGGCGATGCGGATCTCGAAGCCGCCGTCGCTCTTGCGCAGCAATTCGGAGGAGGTGAATCCATGCCGCTCGCCGCCGCCGGGCGGAATATGGCCATCAGGATCAAGCGCGCTCAGGGTCCAGTAACGGGCCGGGGGAACCGCGCCGGACACCAGATAGTCGCATCGTGGCTCCAGCCACGCGCCCCGGGAGTCCTGACGCGCGATGAAGCTCAGGCCCTCGGTGATCCCCAGCGGGGTTTCGCCCGTGCGGGCGAAGAAGGCGCGGGCGTAGGGGTCGGCGTCGCGGGTTCCGGTTTTGGGCCAGCCGGTCCACGGACCAGCTTTCACTGCGCCAAACCACAGGCCCGCGCCTTGGCCCAGGTTCTGGCTGCGCTCGACCGAGACGAAAGTCGCCGCCAGCCCCAGCGCCACCCCTGCAGCGGCGATGACGATCATTTTGAGAATGTGCAGCAAAGCGCAGCCCTATTCGATTCGCCCGGGGCCTGCGCCAATAACTGCGGCGCCGCGCCCTGGCGTGGAACGGGCCGCCTGGATCTTGTCGCTCGCCGCGCGCAGTTGGGCTTCCACGCTCACGATGGCCTCGCTGCTTTTGCGCGACAGGGTTGCAGGACGTTGCTGCGCGCCCCGTTCGTTGGCCTTGGCGGCGGCGCTGGCCGAGATCGGGGGAATCTCGGTCACGCCATAGGGGTTTTTGAGTTCTATGCCCTGGTGGGCGTAGGCCATGATTTCATGCCAGGTGCGGGCGGGCAGGGAGCCGCCGGTCATATTGTTCATGGAGGTGTCGTCATCGTTGCCGAACCAGACGGTGCAGACATAATTCCCGGTGAACCCATCAAACCAGGCGTCGCGATAGGCGTTGGTGGTGCCGGTCTTGCCCGCCGCGACCACGCCATTGAGTTGCGCCGCGCGGGCGGTGCCGCCGTTGACCACTTCCTTCAGGATATTGTTCATCTCGGCGATGGTTTTGGCGGGGATCACCTGCTCATAGGCTGGACCATCCGTATCGCGCCGATAGATCGAATCGCCCCGGGAATTGCGGATTTCGATGGCCGCGAAGGGAACCGCGCGCTTGCCCCCATTGGCGAAGACCGAATAGGCGGCGGCCATGTCGATCATCTTGATCTCGGCGGCGCCCAGAGGCAGGGAAACCGTATCGGTGAGGGGCGTATTCACAACGCCCATCTTGCGGGCGTTCTCCACGATCTTCTCGCGGCCAAGCTGGGCGATGCGGCCGAGATGATAGGGCTGGCCCTGGGGCCAATGGGCCTCGCCGATCTTGATGGACAGCCAGACCGCCACCGTATTGAGCGATTTCTGAAGGGCCACCACCATGGGCATCATGCCAGCGGAAGCGCCGCCATAATTGTTGGGGCACCAATTGCCGATGCACAGGCTCGCGCCATTCACGGGGGTGTCGCGATGGTAGCGCCCGGTCATCATCGCCGTGAGATAGATGAAGGGTTTGAAGGAGGAGCCGGGCTGACGGGCCGCATCCGTGGCGCGGTTGAACTGGCTCTGGCCGTAATCGCGCCCCCCCACAATGGCCCGCACGAGGCCCAAGGGCTCCATCACGACCGTGGCGCCCTGGCTCGCGTTGAACTGGCGCCCGCTCTGACGCAGCGCGTCCTCAATGGCGCTTTCGGCCTTGCGTTGCAAATTGACGTCAAGGCCGGTGCGTACGGTCAGCACCCGGTCGTTGCCCAGCTTGCCCTTGTTGGCGAGCTGCTTGATCTCGTCATAGGCCCAATCCAGATACCAATCGGGCGAGGTCTCGCGCCGACGATCCACGGGGGTCGCGGGATTGCGGCGGGCGGCGTAGACCTGACCCTCCGTCATATAACCGGCGTCCACCATATTGGAGAGCACATCATTGGCTCTGGCGCGGGCGGCGGGCAGATTGATGTGGGGCGCATATTTGGTCGGCGCCTTGAAGAGGCCCGCCAGCATGGCCGCTTCCGCCAGCGTGATGTCGCGAATGCTCTTGCCAAAATAGAAGTCCGCCGCCGCCTGAACGCCAAAGGCGCCGCCGCCCATATAGGCGCGGTCCAGATAGAGCTTGAGAATGTCGCGTTTGGGCAGACGCGATTCCAGCCAGAGCGCGAGGAAGGCCTCCTTGATCTTGCGCTCGAGGGTGCGCTCATTGGAGAGGAACAGGTTTTGGGCGAGCTGCTGGGTGATCGAGGAGCCGCCCTGCACCACGCCGGTGGAGCGGGCGTTGACGCTCAGGGCGCGCATGAGGCCGATGGGGTCTATGCCGAAATGTTCGTAAAAGCGCCGGTCTTCCGTGGCGAGCGCGGCCTGGACCATGACATCGGGGATCTGGTCGAGGGGAACCGAATCATCATGCTTGATGCCGCGCCGTCCGACCTCCAGCCCGTAGCGATCAAGAAAGGTGACCGCGAAATCCTGCTTCTTCAGCCAATCTTCGTCCGAAACCTCGCGAAAGGCGGGCAGGGCCAGGCCTAGCATGAGCATGGCGCCGCCAAGCCCCAGGGTCAGGCCCTCGCAGGCGAACTCGACCATGAGCCGCTTGCCCCCGGCCACATGGAAACGGTCCATATAGGCGGCGAAATCATCATAGGCGCGCCTTGCCTTCTGACTGCTCTCGAAGAGGGAGGAGTTCATCCAGGCGTCGAACGCCAGAAGGCCGCGCGAGACGGTGCGGACAAAGGCGGATTTGCGAAGCTCCTCGAACACTCTTTGAGCCTTTCGGACGCAGGCGGCGCGTTGCGATTCAGTCTAGCACTTTCTGTTGGACTTGACGACGCTTGCGCTTGAGCGCAAGTGCGACCTTGCAGGCGCCTTTGGCCCGGCCTTTCGGTCAGGCGTCTGAAAATGCGCAGGTCCGGATCGCCGTTCCCTCGGGCGCCCCGCGAGAGGCAGGAAAATCGCGAGCATGAGCACGCCTCCCCAAAAGCCAGGCCAACCCTTTTGGCGCAAACCGCTCGAGGATCTCACCAAGACCGAGTGGGAAAGCCTGTGCGACGGCTGCGGGCGTTGCTGCCTTGTGAAGCTGGAGGATGCGGACACCGGCGAAATTCATTTCACGGATGTTTCCTGCAAGCTCTTCGACGCCGCGACCTGCCGTTGCGGCGATTACCCCAAACGCAAGAAGCTGGTGCCCGATTGCGTGCAATTGACCCCTGACGCGGTGCGAACCCTCCCCTGGCTGCCCCCCAGTTGCGCCTATCGGCTGGTGGCCGAAGGCAAGGACCTGAAATGGTGGCATCCCCTGGTCTCTGGCCGGGCGGAAACGGTCCATGAGGCCGGGGTTTCCGCCCGTGGCCGGGTGCGCGCCTCCGAGGCGGATGTGAATTTCGAGGATTGGCCGAAATTCATCAAGGATTGGCCGGGCCGCCCACCCCGCGCCCGCAAGCCGAAGGATTAGGCGCGGCCGATCTTTTTCAGGAAGGCCATTGTCGCCTCGAGCGCAAGCTTGGCCCTTTCCGCCGCTGGCAGAAGGGCGTGGCGGGCGCTGGGGGCCTCGATGCTGATGGGGATCTGCCGGGGCAGGGCCTCCAGCAATTCTTCCAGCCAGAGCGCCCCTTCGCCCGGCAGCAGACGGGCCGTGCGCGATTCGCGTCGTAATTCCTCTGCGCTGCGCCCATCCGCCTGAAAGGGCGGGGCGTCGCAGAAATGGACGAGCTGGAGCAGGGCCGGGTCTACATCTATGAGATCGCTGGGGTAGCCGCCCGAGCGGGAGAGATGCAGGGCGTCCAGAACCAGCGCGGCGTTGGGGCGCTTGACGCTGGTGGCCAGGGCGACCGCCTCCCTGAGGGAGCGGCAGCCGCTGTAGGGGTTGAATTCCACAAGGGCGCCAAGGTCATAGGCGGCTGTGAGATCGCACAGGCGGGCGAAGGTTTCGCGACGGCGCTCTTCATCGGGATCCTCGATGGGGCAGACGATGAACTTGCCGCCAAGCCGCTGGGAAAGAGCAAGAACCGGTCGGAGGGCCTCAATATCCATATGGGCGGTGACGGGGAAGACGCCGATTTCCAGAAGCTTGAGGCCGGAGCTGGCCATCAGCTCCACCACTTCAGCCTCTTTGGCCGGATCGCCCGCAACCGCTTGATCCGTCGCCAGAAGCGGGTTCAGCCGCAACCCCGCATGGGTGAAGCCCGCTTCAATGCAGGCGCGGGCCTGGCCGGCGGGGCCAGCGTCCAGAATGGTGAGGGCGGCGAGGGAAACGATTTGCATGGGACCTCCAATGCGAGCTTTGCCCTGCGGGAAAAATGGTGTCCAGAGAAGATGTTATGATTTTTATCTCTCTTATGGAAAATTATCCTTGACAGCGTGACGCTGGTCCTGTAGGGTTTGTGCATGCTCCAGAAGTGTGGGGCGAGGGGGCCGCCCCATCAACGAAGCGGTCGCAAGCCTCTACCGGGACGTTTACGGATTTGAACTGGTGGCCCAGCCAAAAATGCCCAGCTATCTTATGAAGAGGGTCTAGCAATGGAAAACAAAGCCAAGCTTACCCATGAGGTTATGGAAACAATCTCGCAGACGCCGAAAAACCTTCCCGTTGCTGAGCCTATGGACACCCCGCGCCCCATGATCGGACTCTTCGCTTCGCTGTCGCCAGAGCAGAAAGCGGCCGCCTTGAGCTATTGTGGCCCCGAAGATTTAGGCGAGCCGAACGGCGTTCTGATGGACGCCAGTTAAGCGATCCAAACTTCACAAAACCCAATCAAAGGCCCCGCACCCCGGGGCCTTTTTTATTGCCTGCAGCCCACCAAACTACGGAGCCCACCCATGCCTCCACATCCTCCCTTCATAGCGCTGCCCGATCCCGACGCAACGTTGCTTGCCCAAGTGCGCGCCCGCTACGAAGCGGGCGAGATCACTTCCGCCGAAGCGGCCAAAACCCTGGGCTTCTCGCGCAAGACGCTCACCCACCGCATCGCCCACAAATGGTTCTGGCGCGTGCCTCAGCGTCTGGCCGCCAGCAAGGCGCGGCGCACGCTTCGCGAGGCTGCGAAGATCGCGCCCAAACGCGCAAAGGGCGCCGTCGCGCACAAATCCATTTCCCGCAAAGAGACATCGCCCCTCGCGCTGTATCAGATGCTCATGGTTGAGATCGCGCGGCTCATGCGCGTCATTCCGGCCAATGTGGATGAGAGCGGCCTGCCCAAAGATCCCGAGCGTCACGTCAAGATGACGAGCGCCTTGGTGAAGCTGCAAGCCGACGCCGTGAGGCTCCATGACGTCATCAAATCGCAAAACAAGGAGCGCAGCCGCGATGCAGCCGCAGACGCCGCAAATCCCGACGCCTCCTCCGCTACCGCCGACCTGGCCCGGCTGCGGGCTGACCTGGCTCAGAAGCTCGGCGAGGCGCAACCCGGCGAAGCTGACGAAGCTGCTGGCGAGTTTAACTAGCGCAGACCTCGCCGCGCTCAATTCCCTCTGGGAACTGAACGGTCGCCAAGATCAACGCCCGCCGCTGCGCGCCCGCGATGGCGCACCCTGGACCCAGTGGCTTGTCATGGGCGGGCGCGGCGCGGGCAAGACGCGCACGGGCGCCGAATGGGTGCGCGGCCTCGCACTGGGCCTGCCGGGCTTTGCGATGAAACCCGTGGGGCGCATCGCCCTCATCGGCGAAACCATGGCCGATGTGCGCGATGTCATGGTGGAGGGCGTCTCGGGCCTGCTCTCCATTCATGGTCGGGAGCGGCCACAATGGGAGCCCTCGCGGCGGCGTCTCCAATGGACCAATGGCGCCACGGCGCAATGCTTCTCCGCCGAAGATCCTGAAAGCCTGCGCGGGCCGCAATTCGAATGCGCCTGGCTCGATGAGCTCGGCAAATGGCGTCACGATCAGGAGTGTTTCGACATGCTGCAATTCGGCTTGCGTCTGGGCGAGCATCCCCGTCAGGTCATCACCACAACGCCGCGCCCCACCCTTTTGTTGAAGCGCCTGCTGGTGGATCCCCGCAGCGCGGTGACACGCTCCAAGACCATCGACAATTCAGCGCATCTCGCGCCTGATTTCTTTCGCAGCGTTGTGGCGCGCTATGCGGGCACGCGGCTGGGGCGGCAGGAGCTGGATGGCGAAATGATCGAGGATCGCACGGACGCGCTCTTCACCCGCGCCATGATCGAGACTCAGCGTTGCGACACGGCGCCGCCCCTGCGGCAGATCGTGGTTGCTGTGGATCCTCCCGCCAGCGCGCACAAACGCGCGGATAAATGCGGCATCATCGCGGTTGGCATGGATGCGGAGGACATTCTCTATGTGCTCGCGGACAACACGCTAAGCGAGGCGCGCCCCGCCGCATGGTCTGCGGCGGCGGTGGCGCTTTATCATCGCTTGGAAGCTGACGCGCTGGTGGCCGAAGTGAACCAGGGCGGCGACATGGTGGGCGCGGTCATCGGCGAATGCGACGCCAGCGTGCCCGTCCGCAAGGTGCGGGCCACCCGCGGCAAATATCTTCGCGCGGCGCCGGTGGCGCAGCTCTATGAGCAGGGCCGCGTACGCCATGTGGGCGCGCTGCCCGAGCTGGAAGATGAAATGTGCGCCTTTGGTCCCGGCGGATTGCCCAATGGGCGCAGTCCTGATCGTCTCGACGCGCTGGTCTGGGCCGTGAGCGAACTGGCCCTGAAGCCGCGCAGCGCAGGCCCAAAGCTGCGTCGCCTTTAGTTTTCTCCTGACCTGAGGTTTCTCATCATGGCGAATTTTCTCTCGCGCTTGCTGCGCGCGGGCGCGTCGACGCGCGTCCCCGCTTTCGATCAAAAGGCCTCGCGCGCGGGGCCGCTGATCGCCCATCTCACCTATGGCGGCGCGCGCTATGCCCCGCGCGATGCGGTGGAGCTGACGCGCCTTGGTTATGAGCGCAACCCCGTGGCCTATCGCGCCGTGCGCATGGTGGCCGAGGCCGCCGCCAGCATTCCCTGGCGCACTTATGAAGGGCGCGACGAGATCGATGATCATCCCGCGCTCGCCTTGCTGGCGCGGCCCAATCCCGTGGAGATCGGGCCAGCCTTTCTTGAGGGGATCGTCAGCAATCTCCTCCTCTTCGGCAACGCCTATGTGGAGGCCGCGCGCATTGATGGGGAGGTGCGCGAACTCTATGG
>CAMDOY010000132.1 GCA_945903655.1 Rhizobium sp. Q54
TTCGACACAACTCAAGCGTCCCGCCCGATGCGAAGCAATCGCATCCAAAACACGCGCCATCCGAACCTCCGGCAACATGCGGTCCTCCGATCCAAAAACCGGACAAACCACGTGCTACCTAAACCGGACATATCATGTGCTCGCGACACCATGCTTGTCGCGCCCGCCTGTTTTCTCTACCTTCATGCCAGAACAAAAATGTTTGGGGGGGTATGAGATGGCGGGTCCTTTCAAAGCGGATGTTGTTGGTTCCTTGCTGCGTCCAGATGGCATTCGGGCGGCGCGGGAGCGGTTTTCGAAGGGCGAAATCCCGCGCGAAGAGCTCTGGGCCATCGAAAGCGCCGCCGTCAATGAAGCTGTCATGCTGCAGAAGTCCGTGGGCCTGCAGGTCTGCACGGACGGTGAATATCATCGGCGCCATTGGTTCATGGATTTTGTGGAGCGCATCGAGGGCGTGGCCTTCGAGGGCGGGCTCAAGACAACCTTCCAGGATGAGAGCGGCCCCGTGGTCATGGCGCCGCCGGTGGTCGTCACAAAGCGCAAGCTTTCGAGGGCGCGGCCTCTGGCCTGCGAGGAATTTGCGGATCTGAAGCCCCATGCGGACAAGGCGGGGCTCACCCCCAAGCAGGCGCTGCCCTCTCCCACGCTGGTGCATTTCCGCAGCGGCCGGGCGGGCGTCGATGCGAAGGCCTATCCGGATATGGCCGACTATTTCGACGATCTCGCGCGGGTCTACCGGGAGGAGCTGGCGGCCCTCTATGCGGCGGGGTGCCGTTATGTGCAAATCGACGAGACCAATTTCCCCTTTCTCTGCGATCCCAAGATCCATGAGCATGTGCGCGCTATCGGCGAGGATCCCCTGGGCTTGCAGAAAATCTACGCCAAGCTGATCAACGACGCCGTGCGCGGACGCCCCGCCGACATGACCGTGGCGGTGCATATGTGCCGGGGCAATCACGAGAGCGCCTGGGTCGCCTCCGGGGGCTATGAGCCCATCGCGGAAGTGGCCTTCGGCGAGATCGAGGTGGACGGCTTCTTCCTCGAATATGACAGCGAGCGGGCAGGGGGCTTCGAGCCCCTGCGGTTCCTCAGCGGCAAGAAGGTCGCTGTGCTGGGGCTCGTGACGTCCAAGCGCGCGCAGCTCGAATCGAAGGATGACCTGAAGCGCCGGATCGACGAAGCCAGCAAATTCGTCTCCGTGGAGCGTCTGGCCCTGTCGCCGCAATGCGGCTTCGCCTCCACCATCGGCGGCAACCGCCTCACGGTGGATGACGAGATGCGCAAGCTGGAACTGGTGGTGCAGACCGCGCAGGAGGTCTGGGGATAGGGCGAGGCCGCCTATTTCTTCGCAGGCTTGGGCGGGCTGGCGCGCCCGGGCAGCGCCTTGATATAGGCGGCGATGGCGTTGCGGTCCGCGTCGGGCAGTTCCGCCATGTTCTTGACCACCGACTTCATGGTCCCGCCGACCACGTCTCCCTCGGGCGTGTCGCCGCTCTTGAGCATCCAGGAGATGTCCTTGGCGGACCACTCGGCGACGCCGTCCTTGTGCTGGGTGATGTTGGGAACCCAGCCCATCCCCTCTATGTCCGCGCCGCCCGCATAGCGGAAATCGGCGATGATGGTTCCCTTGAAGTCCCGGGCGGAGTGGCATTCGGCGCAATGGCCGAAGGCTTCGGTCAGATAGCGCCCGCGATTCCATTCGGCGCTCTGCTGGGGATCAGGTGTGAGTGGGCGGGGATCAAGGCTGGCGAGCTTCCACAGGCCCAGGCCCCGACGGATGTTGAAGGGGAAGGCGATGCTGTGCGCTGGCGCTTTGCCCGCGACAGGCGGAAGCGTCCGCAGATAGGCCATGAGATCGCGGATGTCCTCCACCCCCGCCTTGGCATAGGTCGTGTAGGGGAAGGCGGGGTAATAATGCTCGCCCGAGGGTGAGACTCCCGCCTGCATGGCGTTGACGAGGTCCGCGACCTTCCAGCCGCCGATTCCATCGGTCTTGTGAGACGAGATATTGGGCGCGATGAAGGAGCCGAAGGGCGATTTCAGCTCAAGTCCGCCCCCCAGCTTCAAGCGGTCGTCCGGACCGGGCGTCGCATGGCAGGAGGCGCAACCGCCGACATCAAAGAACAGTTTCCCACGCCCGGCGTCGCCGCCCTGTTCCAGGGCAGGCGATACCGCCGCGACCACCGGCTTTGGCGCGCTCAGCATCCACCCCGCCGCAGCCACGGCGAGACAGGGTATAAGGCTGATGGCCACCCATTTACGCATCAAGAGGTCCCGTCAGCGCGCGATTATCGCTTTTGGCGATAGCCTTCGTGGCAACCGCCGCAATTGCTGGTGACTTCGCCATAGGCGACCTTGAAAGAAGCTTCGTCCACGATTTTCGCTGAGGCGGCGATTGCGTCCTTGCCCATTTTTTCCCAACGGGCGTTGAAGTCCGCCTTTGTCTCCCAGACTTTGGGGAGCGCCGTCGTATCGCCACCGGTCTTGCTGTTGTCCGGGAACAGGTTTGGCATGGCCTTGGAGGCGTCCTGTATGGTCTTGAGCGCTGCTTGAATCGTCTCCAGCTTGAAGGGCGCTTCGCCCTTGGAAATCTTGGCGACTTCGGCGTTGGCGCGACCAACCTGTTTCATAGTTTCCTTGCGGGTTGCGATGGGGTCGCTCTGCGCCATGGCGGCGCTGATGCCGAGCGACAACGCGGTTATCATCAGAATGGAACGGATCATGACCACCTCCTCCATAAGTCTCGGCGCTGCGCGTCTATGCAACTGCGCCTGACTCAATTCGGGAACTGTAGGGCTTCGTCCAGCTATTGAAAAGGACGCCGCCGGTTTTTCCGATGCGCCTGCGCCAGCCGCCTCAGGCTGCCGTCCAGCCGCCATCCATGGAGATATTGGCGCCGGTGATCTGGGAGGCCGCGTCCGAGCACAGGAACACCGCCAGCGCCGCCACCTGGTCTGTGGTGACGAATTGCTTGGTCGGCTGGGCCGTCAGCAGGACGTCATTGATGACCTGATCGCGGGTCAGGTGACGGGCGGCCATGGTGTCGGGGATCTGCTTTTCGACGAGCGGCGTCCAGACATAGCCCGGCGAAATGCAGTTGGAGGTGACGCCAAAGGTCGCCAATTCCAGCGCCACGGTCTTGTTGAGCCCTGCGACGCCATGCTTGGCGGTGACATAGGCCGCCTTGAAGGGGGAGGCGACCAGCGAATGGGCGGAGGCCGTATTGATGATGCGCCCCCATTTGCGCGCCTTCATGCCGGGCACGGCGGCGCGGATGGCGTGAAAGGCCGAGGACATGTTGATGGCGATGATCTGGTCCCATTTGTCGAGGGGGAAATCCTCGATGGGCGAGACGAACTGGATCCCCGCATTGTTCACGAGGATATCCACCGAGCCCAGCTTATCCTCAGCCTCCTTCACCATGGCGGCGATCTCTTCGCCCTTGGACATGTCGGCGCCGCTGTAGATGCATTTGACGCCGAACTCGGTCTCGATACCCGTGCGGATCGTCTCGATGGCCTCCGCCTCGCCGAAGCCATTGATCATGATATTGGCGCCTTCCTTGGCCAGCGCCCGCGCGATGGCGAGGCCAATGCCGCTGGTGGAGCCGGTGACGATGGCGTTGCGGGATGCGAGAGACATGCAAATCTCCGGATGGTTGGATGATGAAACGCGCATTATATTGCGCCGCACAAAAAAGGCGAGGGGGGTTACAGGCTCCTCAACGCAGAAAGCCGCCTTCAGAGGGGCGGCTTTCGTAGGGGGTGGATCTCAGAGCGCGGCTTTTCAGGACCACAGCTTGCGCGAGGCGATCCGCGCGCCCTCCACCATGGCCCGGAACTTCTCCCACATGACGGTGGGATGGACTTCCGGATGGTAACAGGCCTGGGAGGAGAAGCCGCAGTCTGCGCCCGCGATGACATTCTCGCGCCCGCAAAGCTTTGCGTAGCGCATGATGCGCTCGGCGATCAGCTCGGGATGCTCGACGATATTGCTGGCGTGGGTGATGACGCCGGGGATCACCACCTTGCCCTCGGGCAGCTTCACGTCCTCGAACACATGATATTCGTGTTCATGGCGACAGTTCGCGCCTTCGAAGGAGTAATAGCCCGCGTTGATCTGCAGGATATGCCCGATCATTTCATGCAGGGAGGATTCATGGATGCGCGGCCCCTCATTGATGCCGTAGCAGGTGTGGAAGCGCACCTTTTCCTGAGGGATGCCGCGAATGGCGTGGTTGATGACCTCCACATAGAGATCCGCCTTGCGCTTCAGCGCGGCCTGATCTTCCTTCATGTCGACGAAGAGATCAGCCATGAAGGGATCGTCGATCTGCACGAGAAAGCCTGCCTCCACGATGGCGAGATATTCCGTGCGCATGGCTTCGCCCACCGCATGGAAATAGTCTTCCTCGGTCTTGTAATATTCATTGTTGGGAATGGCGCTGGGGGCGGTGGAGGGCATGAATGCGGTCTTCGCGCCAGCCGCGTCCACGGCGGCCCGCATATTGGCGAGATCGCGATGCAGCGCCTCCTGTCCGCAATATTTCACTGGGCCAATGCAGAAAATCGGGATCACCGGCGCGACCGTGCCGCCCAGCATGGCCCGCGCGAAATAGCCCGCGTAATATTCGGGGAAGGCGGCGACCTCCTTCTCGAACAGCTTGTATTTGGCGTTGGGCCGCTTTTCAAAGCCTTCCAGCCGCTCGTTGGCGTAGGCGAAGAAGCCCTGTTTGGACATTTCGCCATCGGCCACGATGTCGAGCCCCACATCGACTTGCTGGCGGATGATCTCCGCCACCGCCTCCTTCAGCCGGGCTTCATAGGCGCCCTGATCGACCGCGCCGCCTTGCAGCCTGTTTTTCATCAGGTCGAGAAAATCCAACGGACGCGGCAGCGATCCCACATGGGTCGTCAGAATTCTGTCAGCGCTGGACATGCCGCTTCCCCTCCACCTTGTTCTTTGCTTGAAAGCTACCGATCACCCGGTATGTTTGTAAAGGGGCAGGGCGCAAGCTTGCGCTTCGTCAACCATGGCGTCATTTTTCATTTTGCTTGCCGCTGGCGCGGCCAAAGGCTTGTCGATATAGTGCAACTCCAGATCCAGGGGCGCGAAGTCTGTCTACAAGCCCTTGAATATCCTCCGAAATTCGATCCTCAGGCATCTCTTCCATGACCGGTCTGTCCCGTAGATCTCTCCTTGGTGCCCTGTCGGCCGCCACAGCCAGTCTTGGGCTCAGGCTGTCGGCTTTTGCCCAAGGCGCCCCCACAAGGCCTGGCGCTGACAAGCCCGCGCCAGAGAAGGCGCAGACCTTCGGGTTCGAGGATGTTTTGAAGCGGGCGCGTGAGCTGTCCCTGAAGGAGCATAATGGCGCATTCACGCCGCTCCCTGAGGAGTTGGCGAGGCTTGATTTTGATAAATGGCGGGAGATTCGCTTTCGGGCTGACAAGGCTCCGCTCGGGGAGAAGGGTGGGGCTTTCCGCCTGCAACTCTTCCATCCCGGACATCTTTTCCAGCGGGCCGTGACCATAAATCTGGTGCAGGATGGACGCGCCGAGCCCATGGCCAATGTGGCCCGGCTTTTCGATTACGGCCCCATCAAATTCACCAAACCCTTGCCTGCGGATCTCGGCGTCGCCGGTTTTCGCGTCCACTATCCCCTCAACGATCTGCGGCGCTCGGATGAGTTCGTCTCCTTCCTGGGCGCGAGCTATTTCCGCTGGCTGGGCCGCGATCAGAAATATGGGCTATCCGCCCGCGGGCTGTCGATTGGCACGGGGCTCCTTGATAACAAGGAGGAATTTCCTTCCTTCACCGAATTCTGGATCGAGACCCCCGCAGGTGAAGCCTCGACCATCAACATCAGCGCCTTGCTGGACAGCCCCTCCCTGACGGGCGCCTTCAAATTCACCTTCGAGCCCGGGCCGGAGTCCCCCGTCGAGGTCGAGGTGACCCTGTTCCCGCGCAAGAGCGTCTCGCGCATCGGGCTTGCGCCGCTGACATCCATGTATTTCCTTGGCGAGAATGACCGCCATCTGAATGACCGCAACAAATACGATGAGTTCCGGCCAGAATTGCACGATTCCGATGGGCTGCTCATCCACACCAACGAGGGCGAGTGGATCTGGCGCCCCCTTCACAACCCGCTGGTGCAAGAAGTTCACAATTTCCCCGTCACCAATGTGCGGGGCTATGGGCTGATGCAGCGTGATCGCTCGTTCGCCAATTATCAGGACATCGAGCTGAATTATGAAGAGCGCCCCAGCTACTGGATCGAGCCGGAAGATGATTGGGGCGAGGGGCGCGTCGAGCTGATTGAACTCGCCACCAAGGACGAGACCTTCGACAATATCATCGTCGCCTTTGTGCCCAACGAACCAGCGGACGCCAAGAAGCCCTTCAATTTCACCTATCGCATGCGCTCGCTCACCGACGGTCTGGGGCTGCATTCCCTCGGTTACACGCTCAACACCTTTAGCGCGCCGGCCTATGCCCTCGGCGCAGGTGAAAACGTCGCCAAGAACTCACGTCGCCTGATGGTCGATTTCGTGGGGGGGGATCTCGCCTTCCATCTGGCGAAGCCCGCCGCCGTGGAGATCGTCGCCAGCGTGACAAATGGGAAGATCTTCCGCCAGTTCCTCGTGCCCAACCCGGCCATCGGCGGCTTCAGGGTCATGCTCGACGTCGAAGTTCATCCCACCGACGTGACCAATATGACCTGCAAACTTCGAACCGGCCCCAAGGTGCTGACGGAAACCTGGGCCTATTCGTGGAAGGTCTATGATTTCTAGAGGCTAACGTGGGGTGAGAAGGCCGGCGTCCGTCAGCCTTCGGTGGAAGTTCAGGATCTCGTTGCGATTGGCGCAGTCGTAATAGCGACCATTGCAATCCCTCAGCAACCGCAGACGCTCCGCATAGCTGTCCGGCAGCGGAAGACCTGCGGCATAGATGATCAGCGCGGGCAGATAGGCGACGTCGATGGGATCGATGGGCGGCAGAGGGCGCGGCGCGAAATTGACGCCGGTCATGGCGAAATAGGTGATGAGGCCCGGAGAGTCCGCAGGAAGGTCCACATCTTCCGCCTCCGTCTCCGCAGAGAATCCAAGCAACTGCCGAGTGGCGACGGGGTGATGATCGCCATAATGCACGATCAGAAACCGCTCTTTGGGAAAGCGGGACGCCAATTGCGCGCGGAACGCTTCAAGATCTGTTTTCGAAAGCCAGAGCCTGCGCAGAAACTCATTCATCTCGGCGTCAACGCCCGCGCCTCCGCCGGGAACCTTCTCTTCAGGGAAGAAGGTCACATGGTAGGGCCAATGGGTCGCGATCGTCTGAATGAAGGTGAACAGAGGCGCCTTCGAGGTCTCGAGGTGGCTCGCGATATCATTCGCCGCATTGCCGAAGAAGAAGCGGTCGCGTTCGAAGGCCGTGGGCGCCTGCTGATCCCTGGCGTCAAAGATTTCCTGGATGCCGATGGAATTGTAAAAAGAAGCGCTGGAGATGAAGCTTTTCAGCATGGGATAAAACAGCACATTGCGATAGCCGCAATGGCTCAGGGCTTGGGGCAGGGTGTCGCTGAGGCGGCCCACCATATAGGTCTGCAGAAAATTGCGGATGCCGCCGAAGGAGCGGGATGACAGGCCCGTCATGACGGAAAACTCCGTCAGCCAGGAGGCGCCCCCATAGGTCTCCACGCGCATGCGCCGCAAGCGCCCATCGAAGGACTGGAACATGGCGTCGAGGCGCTTGTCATAGGCGAGCTTGGGGAAAATGGCTGGCGGGAAGACGGATTCTTCGTGGATCAGGATGATATGGGGAGGCTTTTCCGCAGGTGCGCAGGGGAGATCCGTAAGGGAGAACAAGGGGGTGCGGTACGATATGCCGGAGGCGGCCTCGAGAATCTGGCCGCGCCAGAGCGTTTCCAGCGTCTCGGGCCAGGTGCCATAGAAGGAGGAGACGAAGAGGTCCTCCCAATACAATTGGGTGTGACGACGCTCGATCTTCTGATGGGACGCCGCAGCGCCCACGACGATGCAGAGCGCGCAAACAAGTGCGGGATAGCGGCGGCGAAGGCGCGGGCGCTCCAGCGGCCAGGCGATGGAGAGCGCCGCCACCATCACGGCGCAACCCCCGAGGACCGCCAGCAGGGGACCCCGATGGTTTGTCCAGAGCGAGGTCAGCAAGGTCCAGGTGGGGAAATAGAAATAGAGGTCATAGGCATGCATGACCATCATATCGAGGGAGCGCTTCACCGTGGACACGCCCACGACAAAAGCGATCATGGAGGCGATGAGGATCGTCGAGGCGAGAATGCGGCGCGTCAGCATGATGAGCCCGCACCAGAGGGCGACGGTGATGGCGCTGGTGCAGATGAGATTGGGGCCCGAGCCCTCATAGAGACGAAAATACTCCGCCACCGCGTAGACAAGGGGCAGGCTGAGCGCAATCACAAACCATGTATTGCCGCGCGCCATATGCAGGCGATGCAGCAGAGGCTTGCGCGGGGCTGAAGGACGGGGCGGAAGCAGGCCCTCAGGTTTTTGGGTCATTCGTTCCTGTCAGATCGCCGGGCCGGTGGAGCGCGGCGTGCTGATGACGCCGGTCAGTTTTGAAGGATCAAGCGCCATGATCGCGCGCTCGTTGAACAGATCGCCCATCTCGGAGGCGACGCCCGTCTCAGCCAGCGCCTCCAGCCATTTGCGGTGAATGCGCGGATCCTGATCCTCGTATTCGATCTGCCGACCGCCTTGCTGGATCGAGATGGAGCCGCCGCCTTCCGCGCTGCGCCGCCGGAGCGCGATGAAGGGATAGCGGCGACTGCCGAGGCTGCAGGCCAGATAGCGGGCCGGGTTCGGACAGGTGTTGAAATGCTGGTGGAACATCCAGAAAGGCGGCGTGTACATGAAGCCATGCCGCCAGGGGAATTCCTTGAATTCGCTGTCGCCCTCGTGCCAGAGCAGCGTATAGCCCTCGCCATCCACCGCATGCACATGGGTGCCTGCCGCGTGCCGATGCGCCTTCTTGTAGCGCCCCGCCGGGATTTCCGAGGTATGGGCGTGCATGGTGCCGTCCGCCAGCACGAAGGACACGTTCTTCGAGCCCTTG
>CAMDOY010000133.1 GCA_945903655.1 Rhizobium sp. Q54
AAATCCTGATCTCGTGCATGGCGACCTCCTGTGTCGGAAACCTCAACCCTAGTGCATCACATTTCCGCCATCGACCACAAGGGTCTGGCCGGTCATGAAGTCGCTGTCGGCTGAGGAAAGAAAGACCACCGTGCCCAAAAGATCGCCAGGCACCTGACGGCGCTTGAAGGCGCGACTGTTCTTGTTGGCCTCGATATAGCCCTCGGTCCAGTCGCTCTGATTGAGCACGCCGTCGCTCATGGTGAGGCCGGGGGCGATGGCGTTGACGTTGATGTTGTTTTCGCCGAGTTCGCGGGCGAGGCAGCGGGTCATGGCCACGATGGCGCCCTTGGAGCTGACGTAGTGCAGCAGGTTCGGCACGCCCTTGAACACGGTGCCCGAGGAAATGTTGATGATCTTGCCCGCGCCCTTGGCGATCATGATGGGCGAGACGGCCTTGGCGCATTCGAAGGGGCCGCGCACGTTGACGGCCATCACCGCGTCGAATTCGTCGCTGGAGATGTCCTGAAACTTCTTGTTGCCCAGCTTGGCGAAAATCGCGGCGTTGTTGAGCAGGATATCGACCGTGCCGAACTCCGCCACGGTGCGGGCCACCATGGCCTCAACCTGATCAGGGGCGGCCACATCGGTCTTCACATAGATCGCCGCGCCATTGTCGCGGATGATCGCCTCAGCGGTTTCGGTTCCATCGCCCACATCGGCGATCACGATCTTCGCGCCTTCGGCGGCGAGCCCGCGCGCCAGCGTCGCGCCAATGCCCTGGGAGGCGCCCGTCACGATCGCCACCTTGCCCGTCAATCTCTGCATATCCGTTTCCTCCGCCCGGCCGCCCGGGTCGCCTTGGCCTCCGCGCAAAGCGCGGTTGCAGGCAATCTAGCAGCGCAGGCGGCGCAGGCAATGGCGAGGCGGACTTTTGCAGCTGGAAACTCAGGCCCTGCGGCGCAGGGCCAGCCCCAGGGCGGCGCCTATGGCCAGGGCGGCGACGCCGAAAGCGATGGGGTTCTCGGCGATGGCGTCGCGCCCCTCCCCATCGACAAGCGCCAAAGCCTCGCCATCGCGCGCATGGGTAAGAGACTCCACGGCCTGGTCCGCCATATCGCGCGCCTGACCGGCGAGATCCGCCGCCGCGTGACGGGCGCGCTCCGCAAGCTCCGCAGCCCGACCGCCCAGAGCATGGGTGGCGCGGTTCGCCTCCTGCACAGCGCCGAGCAGACCCTCCGCAGGCGCCCTGCCCTCCTCGCCGCGTCCGGCCATGAGGCTGGTGAGGCCCGCGCCCACCAGCAGCGTGGCGACAGGCGGGCGCTTCCACAGCCGCCACAGCAGCCCCGCCCCTATGGCCGCGAAGGCCGCCGGATTGTCCTGCGCCCTCCGGCGCAGGAAATCGCCTAGGTTCTGCGCCCGCTCATTGGCCGCGCCCCCGACGCTCTCCACCAGCCGATGCCGATAGTCATGGGCCTGCGCCAGAAGGTCGGCCTTCGCGTGGGAGATCGTGCGAGGATCGCGCAGCCGCGCGAGATTGCCGGACAGGCGCACGCGGGCGCGCGCCACATCCCGTTCCAGTTCATCAAGCACGGTGTCATGGGTCATGGCGACGCCTCAGGCGCGGGAGGGGATCAGGAGGCCTTGGTGGTGGCGCGCGTGGCCGCCTCACGCAGCTTCTCCGCCTCTGCGACGCCCCCTGCGACCACCTCCTTCACCTTTTCGCCGACCTCGCCGACGGCGGACCTCAGGGTGTCCATCCGCCCCTGCGCGCCGCGCAAAGGCTCACGCGCCACCCGGACGGTCCGGGTCTCGATCACCGTTCTGGGCAGGGCCGCGCCAATGGCGACCCCCGCCAGCAGGCTGAGCACGCCTAGAGCCAGGGGCTGCTCGCGCAGCATGTGGTCAACATTCTCCCGCAGACCCGAACGCGCCCGTTCCAACGCCTCGCCTGTGCGATGGGTGAGAGCCTCGCGCCCTTCCTGCGCACGGTGCGTGGCGCGCTCCGCATAATCGCCGACGCTCTCGCGCAGATCCTCCACCCGCTCGCCAACGCGCTGGCGCAGATCAGAAGCCATATGCGCGGCCGTATCGGCGGCCGAATGGAGGCGCTCGCCAATCCCGGTCGCCGCGCCATCGTGCTGGCCCAGTCCGCGCCCACGCGCCAACATCAGGGCCGCGCCCGCCGCCATGAGCAGCAGCGCTTCGGGCCGGTTTCGCATGGTGTTGGAAATGAAATCAGCGAAGCCCGCGCCGCGCTGCAGGGAACCCTCTTCATGGCGTTCATTGATCATTTCATCTGCTCCTTTGCTGTGCGGATCGCTTCCCGAAATTGGCCAACCGTGCGGGCGGGCGCGAGCCTGTCCGCCCTCAATTGCGCGCGCGCGGGCAGAAAAAGGATCAGCCCGACAAGGAGGAGGCCGCCCGCGACCATGAAGGCTGCCTCATGCAGGGTGAACCCCAGGCCTGCGATGATGAGGGCCAGCCCACCCATGGCGAAGAGCAAAGCCATGAACATCAAGGCGCCGCCCACCACCATCATCACGCTGGCGCGAAGGCTGGTCGTCACCGCGCTGGACATCTCGGCGCTTGCGAGGCGCATCTCCTTGCGCAGCAGATCCGACAGATCCTGGAAGGTCTCGGCGATGAGGCTCGCCGCCGACACGCGCCCAAAGCTTTCATGCGTCATGGAGGCTCCCCGTGCTTGGCTGATAGGTCCTGGCCGCACGCGCGGGCTCGACGGCGGCTGCGTCGGTGCGCGGCTGTGGCCCGGCGTCGACCACGCCCGCCTTGAGGAGCCGCGCCAGCACAAAGCCTGCGGTGGCTGCCGCCCCGATGAAGAGGGCGGGCTGGCGTCGCGCGAAATCCTGCGTAGCCTCCACGAATTCACCGACGGATTTGTCGCGGATGTCCTCGGAGAAACTTTCGGCGCTGCTCGCGGCACGCCGCACCATCTGGGCGAGCTGCGGCGCGCCGCCATCCAGATCATCGGCGAGGCCGCGCGCGGTGCGGGCGATCTGCGCCAGAAAATCTGCCCCCGAAGCGATGGGCTGATCGAGAACGCCGCGCAGGGGCTCGCTGGTCTGTGCGGGAGACGCCGGGGCCTGACCAGTCCAGGCTGCGTTTCCTGCCGTGGTTTTGGGGTCGCTTTGCATCGCCATCTCCGGTCTTAGGATCGAAAAACAGTCGTGCTGGCGAATAAGTTCCGCTCGCCAGCGCCTGCGCGAAAGCAATCTTGCGCGCAGGCGCGTTCCGCTTCAGTCTGGGGCGAAGGCGGCGCATGTGAACCGCAGGTCAAGGGGGACCAAATGACTTATGAAACCATCATCTGCGCGCGCGGCGCGCGCGGCGTCGCCAGCGTCACGCTCAACAGGCCAGAGCGCGGCAACGCCATGAACCCGGCGCTCATTGATGAGCTGGGCGGCTGCATGCAGGAGCTGGGCGCGGACGAGGCCGTGCGCGTGATCGTGCTGCGCGGCGCTGGCAAGCATTTTTGCGCGGGCGCGGATGTGGGCGGGCGCGGCGAGGGGGAGCCCAAGTTCACGCTCGCCAGCATGCTGGAGACCATCGAGCGGACCCCTAAGCCCACCATCGCCGTGGTGCAGGGCGCGGCGGCTGGCGGCGGCATGGCCCTCGCCGCCTGCTGCGACATCATCCTGGGAACGCCGGAGGCCTTCTTCACCATTCCCGAGGCGCGGCTGGGCATGGCGCCTTCGGTCACGCTGGCGGGGCTTTTCGTGCGCGCCATCGGCTTGCGCGCCTTTCGCCGCTACGCTTTCTCAGGCGAACGCATCGTGGCGCAGGAGGCCCATCGGCTGGGGCTTGTGAGCGAGATCGCGGCGGCGGGCGAGATGGACACGCGCCTCGACGCTCTCATCGACGCGCTGCTGCACGGCGCGCCGGGCGCCCTCGCCACCCTGAAGGCGCGCGCGGGCGATTTCGACGCGCCGCCGCTCTCCATGCTCTTTGATCCCGCCATTCGCGATGCGCGCAGCGAGCGCAGCCCTGAAGCCGACGAGGGAATCGCCGCCTTCAAGGAGAAGCGCAAGCCGAGCTGGTATCTGTAGAGGCGGCGCCTATTTGCCGCCCTGCGGGCCCACATCGATGAGCGTCGCCAGACGGTCGCGAACCGCCTGCGGGGCGGACAGGATCTCGTTCACGATCTGCTGCAACCGCTCGCCGGAGACCGGGTCGATCTCCAGCCCCTCGCGTTTGGCGGCGTCCAGAAAGGCCTGATCTTTCATGGTGGCGTCAAAGGCGGCGCGCAGGGCCTTCACCCGCTCGGCGGGCACGCCGGGTGGCGCGAAGACGGGACGCCCGATATCGGGGGGCGCGGAGAGCAGCTTCAGCGCCGCGCGATCCTCATCGTTCTTCGCCAGATCCATCAGCAGGGGCACGTCGGGAAGGTCAGCCGCCTTCTGCAAGCCGATCTGCACCAGCACATTGATCTTCTTGTCGCGGATCCAGTCGGGCCTTGTGGCCTTGTAGGAGGCCCATGAATTGCTGCCGCGGCCCGCGACCTCGCCATTCTCCATGGCGAGGTTGATTTCATTGGCGCCGGGATAGCCCAGAATGATCTTGAACTTCGTGCCCGCCACAATGTTCAGGGCCTGCGGATATTGCGAGGAGGTGTTGAAGCCCGTCGCGCCAATCGGATATTCTTTTTTGGTCGCGTCCTCGATGGTCTTCACCCCCGAGGCATGCCAGGTGACGACCACATTGTTGTCGACCACGGGATTGCCGATGAAGTTGAACTTCGCCGTGTCGAATTTGATGGTGGGATCGCCCACGGCCTGCTGCACCGGCGTCGCCTGATCGACGGTGGCGAGCGCCAGACCATCCTTTGGCGCCACGCTATACATGAAGCTCGCCGCCGTGCGGCTGCCACCGCCCGCCATGTTCTTGGCGACGATGTTCGGCTTGCCGGGGATGTGCTCGCCCATGAAACGGGCGAGCAGGCGCGCATAGAAATCATAGCCCCCGCCCGGCGAGAAGCCAATGTAGAAATCAATCGTCTTGCCCTTGTAGACGCTCTCAAGGGATTGCTGCGCCTGCGCGGGCGCGCAGAGCGCCAGCACGGCGGCGAGACTGAAAGGCAGACTGCGGATCATGATCTTGTCCTGCACTTATTTCGCTCCATCGGAGGGTGCGATGATCTGGTTCAACCGTTCCGCGATCTTCACGGGGGTATCGACGATGTCGGCGACGATCTTCTGCAAATCCTCGCCCGAAACCGGATTGATTTCGAGGCCGAGTTTCTTCGCCTCTTCAAGAAAAGCGGCGTCTTTCTCCATGGCCGAGAAAGCCTCGCGCAGGGCCTTCACACGCTCTGCAGGCACGCCCGGCGTGGTGAAATAGGGCCGACCCACAGCGGCGGGGGCGGAGAGCAGGCGCAGGGCCGCCCGGTCCTCTTCATTGGTGGCGAGATCGGTGATGAGGGGCACATCCGGCAGGTCGGGCGCGCGGGTGAGGCCGACTTGCGCGATGATGGTGATCTTCTTGTCGCGGATCCAGTCGGGCTTGGTGGCCTTCCATGTGGACCAGGGATTGGAGCCGCGCGCGCCCGTCTCCCCATTCTCCATGGACATGTTCATTTCATTGCCGCCGGGATAGCCGCTGACGACCTTGAATTTCGTGCCCAGGGTGGCGTTCATGGCGTAGGGGATCTGCGAGGAGGTGTTGGGCCCGGTGGAGGCCACCACCACTTCCTTCTTGCGGGCCTCTTCCATAGACGTCACGCCTGTGGTGTGCCAGGTCGCCACCGTATTGTTGTCGGCGGCGGGGTTGCCGATCCAGTTGAAGGCCTTGGCGTCGAAGAGGATGCCGGGATCGCGCATGGCCTGGGCCAGCGGCAGGGACTGGTCGGCGGTGGCCAGCACGGACCCATCCTTGGGCGCCACATTCATCATATGGCCCATGAGCACCCGCCCACCCCCGCCCGGCAGGTTGCGCACGACGATATTGGGCTTGCCCGGGATGAAGGGGCCCAGATGCCGCGCCACGAGGCGCCCATAGGTGTCGTAGCCCCCGCCAGTCGTGTAACCGATGAGCAATTCGACGGTGCGGCCCTTGTAAAAATCCGCCACCCCCTGCGCTTGGGCGGGCAAGGCGCCTGCAGCAAGAGCCAGCGCGGCGGCGAGAACCAATCGCCTGTTCATGGGCTTCACGCTCCCGCTCACTTATGGCCGGTGTTCTGCTCGACGCCGCCAATGATCTGGCTGAGGCGATCAGCGATGGGCTTGGGCGTCGCGATGATCTGGTTCACGATCTTTTGCATCTCTTCGCCCGAGACCGCGTTGATTTCGAAGCCTTCCCTCGTGGCCGCCGCCAGAAAGACCGGATCCTTGGCCATGCGGTTGAAGGCGTCGCGCAGGGCCTGCACACGTTCGGCGGGCACGCCGGGGGCCACATAGAGCGGGCGACCGATGGTGACCGACGCCGAGAGCAGCATCAGCACCGCCCGGTCCTCCTCGTTCTTCGCCAGATCGATCAAGAGCGGCACATCCGGCAGATCCGGCTCCTTCGTCAGGCCGATCTGAACCAGGATATTGATCTTCTTGTCGCGCAACCAGTCGGGCCGCGTCGCCTTCCAGGAGCCCCAGGCGTTGGATCCGCGCACGGCCACCTCGCCCTTTTCGAGCGCCAGATTGATCTCGTTGCCGCCGGGATAGCCGGTGATGATCTTGAATTTGGTGCCCAGCAAGGCGTTCATGGCCTTGGGATATTGGGAGGAGGTGCTGCCGCCGGTGGCGCCGGTGGGCACTTCCTGCCGCTTGGCGTCCTCAAGGGTCTTGATGCCGCTGGTGTGCCAGGCGCCGGTGGTGTTGTTGTCGGCGGCGGGATTGCCAATGTACTGGAACCTGCTGACATCGATGGTCAGGGCCTTGTCGCCCATGGCCTGCTCCACCGCCAGGGACTGGTCGCCGGTGCCCATCACCGTGCCGTCCTTGGGGCCGATGTTGTAGATCCAGCCTGCGGCGAGCCTGCTGCCCGCGCCGGGCATGTTGCGCGGGACGATGCGGGGCTTGCCGGGGATGTGATCGCCCAGAAAACGGCCAACCAGACGGGCATAGAGGTCATAGGTGCCGCCCGACGAATAGCCGATGATCAAGTCGATCTGCTTGCCCCGGTAGAAATCCTCGATGGCGTCGGCCCGGGCGGGGGCGCTGACCGCGAGGGCGCCGACCATGCTCAGGGACGTCGCGGCGAAAAGGCGCAGCATTGCAGGCATGGCTTTCTCCAAAATGCGCCCACCCAGGGGGTGAGCGTGATTTTTCAGCTCAGTGGGCCGAGGTTCTTACAGTGCGGCGGCGGGCCGTCAACCCGGCTGGCGCCGCAGAATACCGCACCGCAACACGCCGAGGACGCGCTCTGGCTCTTGACCCGCTTGCGTCAATCACTACAAGTTCGTTCATTCAGAAAGCCTCCCCGCGCCACGAAATCTTCGCCGCCGGCTGGAGCCGGTGCAGGAAAGCCACGATGTCCGAAGCAAAAGCGTTCCGTTTGTCGACCATCGAAGACGTGATCGAGGATGCGCGCCAGGGCCGCATGTTCATCCTGGTGGACGATGAAGGCCGGGAAAACGAGGGCGATCTGGTCATTCCCGCCGAGAAGACCACTCCCGAAGTTGTGAACTTCATGGCCAAGCATGGGCGCGGGCTGATCTGCCTGTCCATGACTCGCCAGCGGGTCGAGGAGCTGGGCCTCCAGCCCATGTCCCAGAAGAACCAGGCCCAGCACCAGACCGCCTTTACGGTCTCTATCGAAGCGCGCGAGGGCGTCACCACCGGCATCTCCGCCGCCGACCGCGCCCATACGATCGCCGTGGCCATCAACAGCAATCGCGGCAGCCACGACATCGTCTCTCCCGGCCATATTTTCCCGCTGGTCGCCCAGGATGGCGGCGTGCTGGTGCGCGCGGGCCATACGGAGGCGGCGGTGGACGTGTCGCGTCTGGCGGGCCTCAACCCCTCCGGCGTCATCTGCGAAATCATGAACGACGACGGCACCATGGCACGCATGCCGGACCTGATGATCTTCGCGCAGGAGCATGGGCTGAAGATCGCCACCATCGCCGATCTCATCGCCTATCGCCGCCGCAACGAGAAGCTGGTCGAGCTGGTCGCGACGTCGAAGATCAACAGCCGTTTCGGTGGCCCCTTCGATGTGCGCGTCTACGCCAACAAGGTGACCTATGCGGAGCATCTGGCCATCGTGCGCGGGGATCTCAGCGGCGACGAGCCCGTGTATGTGCGCGTCCACCAGCACAATCTGCTGGCCGACAGCCTTGGCGACGACACGGCGAGCGTCTTCTTCCGGGGCGAGGCGCGCTCGCGGGCGGGCGAGCTGGAAGCCGCGCTGGAATTCATCGCGAAAAAGGATCGCGGCGTGGTCGTGGTGATCCGCGAGCCCACCCAGACGACGCTGAGCCGCTTCATCAAGGAGCGTCAGGGCCAGCCCATGAGCACCTCGATGGCGGATCTGCGCCAATATGGCATCGGCGCCCAGATCCTGCAGGACCTGGGGATTCGCAATATGGTCCTGCTGTCCAATTCCGAGCACAAGGTGGTCGGGCTCGAGGGTTATGGCATCCACCTCAAGGGCCAGCAGCCCTTCGGCGAGAACAAGGCCTAACCGAAGGCCGCCCGCAGAGTCGCGGTCGGGCTTTCGTGGAAATAGGCTTTGTAGTCCCGTGAGAACTGGCTCTTGTTCTCATAGCCCGACAGGCGCGCGACATCGGCGATCTTTTTGCCGCTGATGCGCGCCTCGATCAGCGCGTGCCGGGCCTGGGTCAGGCGTATGGCCCGCAAGCGCTCGGCGGGGGAATGATCGCGGAATTTGCCGAAGCCGTAATGCAGGGTGCGCACGCTCACCCCGCAGGCCATCGCCAGCTCTTTCATGCTGATCTTGCTCATATAATTTTCGCGCAGATATTCCTCCGCACGGCGCACGTACCAGGGCGCGACGGAGGCGGGCTCACGCCTTTGCGGCAGGCTGTCGGCGCCGCGCAAGGCTTCGGCCAG
>CAMDOY010000134.1 GCA_945903655.1 Rhizobium sp. Q54
GTCGCGCCAATGGTTCACGCCATAAAGGCTCAGGGCGAAGGAGGCGCCCAGTAGCGCCCAGACCAGCCCGCGCCGGCCGAGCGCCCAGCGATGGCAGGCCAGCAGCAGCAGGGGAAAGAACAGATAGAACTGCTCCTCCACCGCCAGCGACCAGGTATGCAGCAGGGGCTTCAGGTCCGACTGGGTGTCGAAATAGCCGCTTTGCCGCCAGAAGCTGATATTGGCGAAAAAGCCCGTGGAGGCGACCACGCTCTCCCCATAGGCTTGCAAGTCCAGCGGAAACAGCAGAACCCACGCGGCCAGCGAACTCGCCAGCAACATGACGACCAGAGCGGGGAAAATGCGCCGGATGCGCCGCTCGTAGAAGCGCCACAGATCAAACCGCCCCTCGTCCACCTCCCCCGCGATGATCGAAGTGATCAGATAGCCGGAAATCACGAAGAAAATATCGACCCCGACAAAGCCCCCCGAAAAACTGGAGAACCCCGCGTGAAACAGCACGATCGGGGCGATGGCCAGGGATCGCAGTCCATCAATGTCGGCTCTGTATTTCACTAGAGGACCCGGTGGTTGTCAGGCGGCGCCATGGTGGCGACCGCCGCCTGATAAGCAGGGATTTGGCGGGATGATCAAGCCGCCCCCTCGCAAATCACAGCCCCTATTCCGTATTCACGATCCGCCGCACCTTCTCAAGCAATTGCGGCGAGTCCACCTGCGTGGCGGCGATGAGGGCTTGCAGCTTGTCGCCGGGCAGGGGATCCATGTCCGGCTCGATCATGGCGCCTTCCTTCTTGAATTCGGGATCGCCGAGCATGGCGCTGAAGGCCGTGCGCAGAATCGCGACCCTTTCGCCCGGCGTCTCCGGCGGCGCCATCAGCGCAAGGCCCACGTCCGCCGCGCTCATGAAGAGGGCGAGCAGCTCGCGGTCTTCCTTCGTGCGGCCAAGATCAAGCGCGTTGGGCACATGGGTCAGTTGCGAGTGGCTTTGCGGCGCATATTGCAGCAGCACATTCACCGATTTGTCCTCGAGCCATTGGGGCCGCATGTTCTTGAGGGAGTTCCACGAGGTCGTGGCGCCATCGACCTCGCCCCGCTCCACCGCCAGAAGCGACGCGGCCGCGTCAACGTAACCATTGATGGGCTTGAACCGCAGGCCTGCGGTTTCACCCATCACGCGCGTGAAGATGGCGAGGGCTGAGCCTGCTCCGGTGACAGCGATGGTGCTTTCGCGGTTGCGGGCCTCCTCGATATTGGTCGCGCGGCCCGGACCCCGGGTATAGGTGACGTTGACCGTCGAGACGATGCGGCCGATCCACTGATATTTGCTGGTCTGGTATCGGGCGCCCTTCGTCATTTCGATGACGCCGATGGAGGGGCTGACGATGCCCATCGCCGTGCCATCTTTCGGGGCGACATTGTAGATGAAATTCGAGGCGGTGATGCCGCCCGCCCCCGGCATGGGCTGGACAACCACATTGGGCTGGCCCGCGATATGGCGGCTGATGTGCCGGGCCACCAGACGTCCAAACACATCGTAGACGCCGCCGGCGCCCGAGCCCACATAGATACTGATCGTCTTGCCCGCGAAGGGATCAGCCGCCATGGCCGGTGCTGCGCTGAGGCACAGCGCGAGCAGCGCCATCAATGGGCGCCCTGAGCCTCCTGGCGTTCTTTCTTGCGTGGCGCGCTTGGCGACGTGCATCCGATCCTCCCGGTTCTCGCGTCGATTGGCGGACGCTTGACGCGAACTAATCAGACGCGGCGCGTGAAGGCAATGCAGACGAACGCCTCTTTCAACATGCAGCGAATGTGGTAAGCCCTTGCTCGAATGCTGGAACGAATGACCGGGAGGACCAGATGCGAATCGTGAAAGCCGGCCTGAAGATCGCTGCGGGACTCTTCGCCCTGTGCGGCGCCCAGGTGGCCATGGCCCAGACCCCCGCCGATTTCTACAGGGGCAAGACGCTCACCATCATCACCAGCACGGGCGCCGGCGGGCCCTATGACATGGTGGCGCGCATCCTTGGAAAATACATGACGAAGCATCTGCCCGGCCAGCCTACCGCCGTCGTGCAGAACATGCCGGGCGGCGGGCATGTGTTGGCGACGAATTTTCTCTACAATCAGGCCGCCAAGGATGGCACGGTCATCGCCATCGTTTCCAATTCCATCCCCCTGCATCAGCTCATCGATGGCAAGGGCGTGCGCTATGACGCGCGCAAGTTCAACTGGATCGGCTCCACCGGCATCGCCAATCTCGTCACCGTCGCATGGCATACCTCTGGCGTGACCACCATCGACGATGTCAGGCGCAAGGAGCTTGTGACGGGCGCGACCGGAACGGGCTCGGGCACCTATCTCTATCCCACCGTCATGAACATGGTGCTGGGTACGAAGTTCAAGCTGGTCATGGGCTACAAGAGCACGGCTGAACTCGATATGGCCCTGGAGCGCGGCGAGGTGAACGCGCGCAGCGGCGGCAGCATCGTGGGCATGATGCAGGAGCGGCCCGACTGGTTCGCCAGCAAGAAGGTGGCCGTGCTCACGCAGGTGGGCGAAAAACGCGAGGCCTCCTTGCCGGATGTTCCCCTCATGGAGGAGCTCGGCCGCAATGATGAGGAGCGCGCACTGCTCAAGCTCGTGTCCTCTCCGGTGGCGCTGGGTCGGCCCTTCATGACCGCGCCCGGCGTGCCTGCGGATCGTGTGGAAATGTTGCGCAAGGCCTTCAGCGATTCCATGAGCGATCCCGAGTTTCTGGAGGAGGCGGCCAAGGTGCAGCTCGATCTCAATCCGCTGTCAGGCGCGCGCGTCAGCGAGATCGTGAACGAGAGCCTTGCGACGCCGCCTGAACTGGTGGAAAAAGTGCGCGCCACGCTGGCGCAGTGATTTTTTATTGAAACGGGCGGAGACAAGACAAATGAGCGGGACCGGCAAGCTGGGCGAGGAATTCGACTTCGAAAAATATCGGTTGCGCAGCTTCGTTGATCAATTGATCGCCCGCGATGACGTGGAGATTCACGACGAGCCCGTGGCTCTCACGGCGGTGGCCTCGATCATCGAGAAAACCCCCAAGGCCGTGCTCTTCCGGCAGGCGGGCCCCGAGCGTGTGGAGCTCGCCGCCAAGGTCGCCGCCAGTCGCGAGCGCCTGATGGTCGCCCTCGACGCCACGCCATCGACAGTTCACGAAAAGCTGCTCACGCGCATCGCGACCCCGAAAACCTCAGTCGAGATTCCCTCCAATGAGGCGCCCGTCCATGCGGTGCAGATCACCGGCAAGGACATTGATCTCAGCAAGCTGCCCTTCTATCCCCAGCATGGGCTCGATGGCAGCTGCTACATCAGTTCGGGCGTCGATTATGTAATCGATCCCGTGTCCGGCCGCACCAATGTGGGCAGCCGTCGCCTCGCCCTGCGCAACCGCACCCAGGCGGGCACCAATGTCACCGCGCCCTCCGATCTCAAGCGCATCTATGAGGGCTGCGTGAAGCGCGGTGAGCGCCTGCCCATGAGCTTCACGCTGGGCTGCCACCCCCTCGATTTCCTCGCCGCCACCACCCGCCAGCAGGGCGATGAGCATCACATGGTCTCGGCCCTGCGCGGGGAGTCCGCGCCCTTCGTGAAGAGCCTCACCAACAATATCCTCGTGCCCGCAGATGCGGAGATCGTCATCGAGGGCTATCTCGACGAGCGCGGCTATTGCGAGCCCGAAGGGCCCTATGGCGAATATATGGGTTACTACGGCTCCATCCATATGGACCCTGTCTTCACTTGCACCGCGATCACCATGCGCAGCGACGTCATGCACATGACCCTGCAACATGGCTCCGCCTTCGTGCTGGACCAGACGGACGCGGCCTGCATGACGGAGCTGCGTGTGGAAGCCACAGCCATGCGCATTCTCAAGACCGTCTGTCAGGAGCCCATCGCGGTCAGTTCGCGCTCCTTGTCGGGCGGCGCGGGCACCCTGCGCATCTCCATGAAGCAGCATCGCCATGGGGAGGCGCGCAACGCCATTCTCGCCATCTTCGCCGCTATGCTGCAGGTTAAACACGTCTATGTCTTCGACGAGGATATTGATCCCGCCGACGACCGGCAGGTGGAATGGGCCTTCGGCACGCGCTTCCAGGCGGACGAAGACATCGTCATGGTCACGGGCATGATGGGCAAGGCCATGGACCCCTCTCTTAATGGTCGCCGCACCGGCTCCAAGGCGGGCTTTGATTGCACCATGCCCTTCGGGCGCAAACAGACGGTGGTGCTGACCCGCTGCGCGGCGAAGGAGTTTTCGGGCGCGGCGCGGTTCCAGACGGTTGAGCAGGCGCTGGAGTCCGGCCCGCATTTCTATTCGGCGCTGGTGGAGGGCATTGGCAGTTCGGATGGTCGCGAGGTGGCGCTGGCGCTGGACGAGCTGCGCGCCCATGGCCGCCTGGGGCGCGACGCCGATGGTCGCTACCATCTGGCGGAGGGAACGCCCGGCCTCACGGCCATTGTGGGCGAGCTTTATCACGATCCCAACAAGGGGATCTGACCCCAATAAAAACGCCCCGGCGCCGCAAGGCTCCGGGGCGTTGTTCTCTGCGGCTTACTCCGCCGCCACCATGAAGATGGCGTCCTCGTAACGCTCGGAGCCCATGGCGTCCTTGTCGAAGATGTCGCGCTCGGAAATCCAGTGGCGCGTGTTCTCGAAAATCTGGCGGGAATAGGGCTCGAAGACGATGCGCTCGCCCGGTCCCCAGCGGCGGGTGTCCATCACGTCATGGAAGCGCTGGGGGAACTCGTTGCGGTAATAGTGGGTGTAGAGCTCCGGCCGCAGATCGATGTCGTGCTGGGCGCGGCGCAGGGCGCGGAAATATTTCGCCACATCCTGCGGGTCGGGATCCCCCGTGATCGAGGTCGCCATCATGAAGGTGCTGTCGATGACCTTGCGATAGCCCAGCTGCTCCAGGAAATAATAGGGCCCGCTGAAGGCCGCGCAGGCGGGCGTGCGCCCGTCGATCAAGGCCTCCATGCGCGCGAAGAGCAGCCCGTCGTTGAAGGACAGGTTGATGTCATCGACGGGCATATATTGTTCGAGGGCCTGAATGGTCGAATAGTGGCTGCCGGACTGGTAGCCCACCGAAATCGGCACGCCCTTCAGATCCTCCGGCGTCATGATCGGCGAATCCTTCGGCACGAAGACGCCGGCGGGCGAGACCGAGTAGCACTCGGGATAGAGCTTGCCGTGCCCATTGGCGGCGGCCACATTCACGGTCCAGTGGCAGGCGCCGCTGACGTTGCAGGAGCGGCCCTGCTCGATGTTCTGATAGGCGCCGACCTTATTGCCGATGTGGTGACCCTGGGAGGCCTTGGAGTCCATGGTCTCGCGAAACTCGTAGTCGAGCTTCTCGTCGTTGAAATAGCCCTTCTCCTGCGCCACCCATTCATGCAGCCTGAAATGCGGCGCCACGACAAATTTGCCTGTCATGTTTGCTCTCCCTTGTGTTTTTGGTTTTCGGATCAGCCTTATTTCAGCGCCTCCTTCAGGAAGCTCTCGTCGATGTAGGCGGAGGCGTCCTTCAGCTCCTTGCGGGGCGTGCCATAGGCGCCGCGCAGGCGCAGCACGGTCTTCATGCCCTCGGGGTCGATGCGCAGATCGCGGAACATGCCGAGCTTGGGATCCAGCAATTTGGCGTAGGCGAGCTCCGCCTGGGGCCGCTCCATGCCGCGCATGTTCTTCGTCAGCAGGCCGATGGCCTCCTCCCGGTTGGCGGGGGCGGTCAGCCAATCCATCGACTCCTTGAAGGCGCGGATGAAGGCGATGATTTCGGTGCGCTTGGCCACCGCAGCGCCCCGCCGGGTGGCGCCCGAAATGCCCTGATAGGCGCCCAGCGCCTGGGAGGCGTCCTGCAGGCGCACGAAGCCCTCGGCCTCGGCGGCGATGTCGAGCGGCGCGTTGAGCAGGGTCGCATCCTGCTTGCCCTCCAGCAGGGCCTGCAGGCGCTGCGCGCCGCCGCCCACCCGGTCCCATTTGGCGTCGGTGACGGCCATGCCCTGCTTGTTCAGGGCGTCGAAAAGCACGAAGGCGAAGCCGGAGGTCATGGCGTCCACCGCGATGGTCTTGCCCTTGAGGTCGGCGAGGCTCTTGATCGTGGGCGCGGCCATGATCTGCAACATGCCGGGATCGACGCCAAAGAGCACCACGAAGTCGGGCGTGCCGCCAAGATCGGTTTCGCCCTGGCCCTCGTTATAGGCGATCATGTTGTCAGCGGCGGTGAGGGCGAGGTCGAAATTCCCGGCGTAAAGATCCTTCGCCATGGTGATGGAGCCGGGCGTGATGGTCAGGGTCGGCTCGACACCGTGTTTCTTGAAATAGCCCTTCTCCTGCGCCACCCAGAAGGCCCAGTTGGACGAGCCCGCGAAGGCCACCACCTTGAAAGGTTCGGCGCGGGCGCCGGTCAGGGGCGCCGAAAGGGCGATGCCCGCCAGAAGGGCCGCTTGCAGAATGGTCGATTTGATCATGGCTTCCTCCCATCAGGCCCGCCGCCCTGACGGATGAAAATTGGGCGAACGTGGCTATCTCAGCAAGCCTATTGCGCTTCTCGAAAATATGCCAGCCGCAGCGGCCCTGACCTTCCGGGGCCCTATTTGGGCGCCGCCAGCGGCATCGCCAGAAGCACCATGACCGGACGGTTCGTGTTGTTGCGCAGGGCGCGAGTTTCACCCGGCGCGATGCGGCAGGAATCATAGGGCTGCAACAGGCTCACGCCGTCCGGCGTCTCCACGGTCAACTCGCCTTCCACCACGAAATAGAGCTTCTCGATGGGCGAGGAACTCGGCGTGATGTGCCCGCCCGGCAGGATCTGCGACATGCCCATCCACAGCTGCGTTGCGGGGCCAGCCTCGTGCCCCTGCAGGCGCAGGCAGCGCATGTCGAAATGCTCGGGCGGGAAATAGGCGGGCGCCTCGTTGAAACGGGTCACATGCATGGAGGGCTCCTCTAGCGCCTGGGGTCGAGCAGCACGCGGTCGCGCGCCGAGCCCATCACGGCCACATAGGCGTCCGCCGCCTTCGAGAGCGGATAGATCGCGCGCTCCTCGATGGGGAAGGGCTTCAGCTTGCCGCTTTCAAAACCGGGGACGAGTTCGCGCAGCACGGCGCCGGTCTCAATGCTGTTCATGCCCAGCGAATCCACGCCCACATAGGTGTGGCGGCCCCGATAGAATTCGAAAATGTTGAACTGCACGATCTTGTCGATGGCCGAGATCAGGATCTGCCGACCCTTCAGCGCCAGCGATTTATGGGCGTCCTGAAAATAGGGATCGCCGACCGTGTTGTAGACGATGTCGGCGCCCTTGCCGCCCGTCATCTCTCGCACCCGGCTCGCCACATCGCCCGCCGAGGAATCGACGATCTCCACCGGCGCGCTGGCGAAGCCTGCATAGGGTTCCGCGCGACGCACCACGCCGATGACGCGGGCGCCGCACCAGGTCGCGATCTGCGCGGCGGCCTGGCCGACCTTGCCATTGACGCCCATGATGAGCACGGTCTCGCCGGGCTTGGGCATGCCCGCACGGCGCAGGCCCTCGTTGGCGGTGACGAAGGGCACGCCGACGCCAGCGGCCTCCTCGATGGTGATGGAGGCGGGCTTGCGCACCAGCGCCTCCGCTTCCACGACCAGATGGGTCGCATGGGTTCCATCACGGCGAATGCCCAGATCCCCCGAGGAGCCGAAGACCTCCGCCCCCAGCCATTCGGCGGGGCCCGCGATCACCACGCCCGCATAATCGCGGCCTGGCGTGCGCGGGAAGATGGCGTAGGGCATCATGCCGATGGCGGCCTTCACATCCGAAGGATTGACGGCGGCGGCGCGCAATTCGACGATCACATCATCAGCCGTGCGGCGCGCGAGCGTCAGATGCTCGATGGTGGGCGCGACGGCGCTGGCGTCTGCGGCCTTGGCGTGAAGGCGAAGGCAGGTCGCCTGAACCGCGTCGGTTCCCGCCCCTGTCGATGGCGCATGGGTCATTCATACACTCCGAATAAAAAAGCTCAGCTGAAGCCCAGCATGGCGCGCGTCTCGCGCGCGGTGGCGATCTGCCCGCCGAGATCCTCGACGATGCGCCGCGCCTTCTCGACGAGGCTCGCGTTGGAGGGCGCCAGCACGCCGCGCGACAGATAGACCCCATCCTCGATGCCGACGCGCACATGCCCGCCCGCGAGATATGACTGCGCCACGGTCGTGAACATGTGCCGCCCTACGCCAAGTGCAGTGAAGGTGGCGCCTGCAGGCAGCATGTTGCGGGCGTAGAGCACGGTCTCCGGCCCCGGCTGGAAGCCATAGTTCACGCCCAGCACGAAGGAGCAGAGCGGGGAGGGCTTTATGGAGCCATCCTTGATGAGATCATGCATGAGGGCGATGTCGCCGGAATCGAACAGTTCGATCTCCGGCCGCACGCCCGCTTCCGCGATGACCTTCGCCATGCGGCGCACATTTTTGGGCGTGTTGATGACGACCTGCCCGCCAGAGTTCATGGTGTTGAGATCGAGCGTGCAGATCTCCGGCTTCAACAGCGCGATATGCTCCACCCGTTTTTCCGGCGCGATGAGCGTCGTGCCGGGGCCCGCCACCTTGGGGTCTTCGTCGGAGGGCACGAAGCGGCCGCCAGGACCGGTGGTGAGGTTCAGGATCACGTCCTTGTTGCGGTCGCGGATGCGCGCCACCACGTCCTGATAATAGGCGATCTCCATGGAGGGCTTGCCGGAGCCGGGCTCGCGCACATGGATATGGACTATGGCGGCCCCCGCCTCCGCAGCGCCAAGGCAGGCGTCGGCGATCTCTTCGGGGGTGATCGGCAGATGGGGCGTCTGCTCCGGCAGGGTGAGATTGCCGGTGACGGCGCAGGTGATGAAGATCTTGTCGCGCGGGTTCTGCATGGCGCCTCTCAAAGAGCCCGGCCGCCGTCG
>CAMDOY010000135.1 GCA_945903655.1 Rhizobium sp. Q54
AGCATCCGCTATGGCCAGCGCAGGCTCGGTCAGGTTCGCCAGATTCTTGCGCGAGAAGGCGGCCATGCTGAGCGCGCGCAGCCGGTCGTGGCGTGGCGGATCGGTGGTACCGAGCGTCGCCCCCGCGCGGCCGGGAATCTCGTCGATGAGATTGCCCTGTGAAGAGGAGAAGCTCTCCCAATCCAGCGCGGCGCGGGAAATATCCTCGTAGCGCGAGAGGATCCATAGCCCCGCGCTTTCGCTCCAGTAACAGGGATGCTCCTCCCGCAGTCTTTCGTAAAAGGGGAAGGGATCCGCGTCGATGGCTGGCGAATAAAGATCGAAGGGCTCAGGCAAAGGCGTTTCCTGCGGGCGCATGCCCACTCAGAGCACCTTGCCGGGGTTCAGGATGTTCTTGGGGTCCAGGGTCGCCTTGATCATGTGCATCACATTCAACGCCACTGGATCCTTCACGCCGGGCAACAGGTCGCGCTTGAGCACGCCGATGCCATGTTCGGCCGAGATGGAGCCATGGTATTTCGTGACGATGGCGTGGACGCCCTCATTGATCTCCACCCAGCGCGACAGGAACTCTTCCTTGTCGGCGCCCACGGGCTGGCTGAGATTGGTGTGGATATTGCCGTCGCCCAGATGACCGAAGGGCACGAGGCGCGAGCCCGGGACCATCTGCTCGCAGACCACGAAGGCTTCCTCGAGGAAGTCGGCCACCTTGGACACGGGCACGCAGATGTCGTGCTTGATGGAGCCGCCCTCGAGCTTGGGCACATCGGCCAGCATCTCGCGCAGCTTCCAGAAATAGGCGCGCTGGTCGAGGGAGGCGGCGACCGAGGCGTCCTCGATCACTTCTTCCTCGGCGGCGCGCTCCAGCAGGGCGAGCATGGTTTCGCTGATGCCGGTGTCGAGCTGGGAGGCGAGTTCGATCAGCACATACCATTTGTGCTTGTCGTTCAGCGGCTCGCGCGCGCCCGCCACATGTTTCATGATGAAGTCCATGCCGATGCGCGGCATCAGCTCGAAGGTCTTCACATCGGCGCCCGCCATTTCTTGCGCGAGCATGAGGAAGGTCGTCGCCTTGTGCGGGTCGGCGAGGCCCACGATGGCGGTCGCCCGGGCGCGGGGCTTGGGATAGAGCTTCACGACGGCGGCGGTGATGATGCCGAGCGTGCCTTCCGAGCCCATGAAGAGGTGCTTCAGGTCGTAGCCCGTATTGTCCTTCTTCAGCTTGGACAGGGTGGACATGATGCGCCCGTCGGCCAGCACCACTTCAAGGCCGGTCACGAGATCGCGCGCATTGCCATAGGTGATGACCTGGGTGCCGCCCGCATTGGTGGCGAGATTGCCGCCCAGCGTGCAGGAGCCTTCCGAGGCGAGGGAGAGGGGGAACAGGCGGTCGACGCCGTCGGCGGCCTCCTGCACCTTGATGAGCTGCAGGCCGGCCTCCACGATCATCGTGTTGCAGGCGGTGTCGATCTCCCGGACCCTGTTCATGCGGCCCAGGGACAGGACCACCTGGGTCCCGCTGCGGTCCGGCGTCTGCCCGCCGACCAGACCGGTATTGCCGCCCTGGGGCACCACGGGGGTGTTGGTCTCGTGGCAGATCTTCATGATCGCCGCGACCTCTTCGGTGGAGCCGGGGCGCAGGATGCAGGGCGAGAGCCCGTGCCACAGGTCCCGTTCCTCTTTGAGGAAGGGCTGCATGTCCAGCGCGTCGGTCAGCACATGGCGTTCGCCGATCACGTCGGCGAAGCGGGCCAGGAGGGCGGAATGGTCGGAGGGGGGAGGGAGATCTGTCAGCATGGCGGGGAATTTAATGGAGGCGCGCGGATTTTGCGAGCCCCCATCTGCAACTCAGCCCAAAAGCCGCCCGCGACGTTTCGTCTTGGTCGGCTCGCGATGAAACACAGCCACCACCTCGATATGGGCGGAGTGGCGGAACTGGTCCACGGGGGTGATCCGCTCGATGCGGAAACCGCCGTCCACAAGTATTTTTGCGTCGCGGGCGAAGGTCTGGGCGTTGCAGGACACGGCGACCGCGATTTTCACATTGGACGCGGCGATGGCCCGGGCCTGCTCCTCGGCCCCGGAGCGGGGGGGATCGAAGACCACGGCGTCGAAGGGGTCGAGCTCATGGGGCAGCAGGGGGCGCTTGAACAGGTCGCGCTTCTCCGATGACACCGTGCGCAACCCCTGCGCAAAATTGGCGGCCTTTTCCAGAGAGGCGAGCGCGTGACCGTCGGTCTCCACCGCCAGAACCGTGGCCTTGTCGGCGAGGCGCAGGGCGAAGGTGCCCACCCCCGAGAAGAGGTCCAGCACCCTGCGGCTCTTGCCCACGCCCTCGGACACGAGGCGCGCGAGGGTCTCCTCGCCAAGGTCGGTGGCCTGAAGGAAGGCGCCCGGCGCGGGCGCGACCTTTGCCCGGCCCATCTGGATGAGGGGCGGGCGGCGCTCGATCAGGATGTCGCCGTGGTTGGAGATGCGCGCCAGATCGAGTTTTCCAGCGAGGCCGATCAGGGCCTGGGCGATCTCGAAGGAGAGTTTGCCCGTGCCGCGCACATCCACATCCAGCCCCTCGAGGCTGGCGGTGATGAGGATGTCGAGGGGCTTGCCGAGCTGGTTCAGCATCTGCGCCACCGCGCGGGCGGCGGGCAGGGCCCCGGCGAGGCCGGGCGCGAGAATGGGGCAATCGTCGAGCGCCACGATGTCGTGGCTGCGGGCGCGCATGAAGCCCACCACGGTCTGCACGCGGCCGAGCGCATCGCGATCGAAGCGGGCGTGGAAGGTGGCGCGGCGGCGCCCCTCCCCATGGGCGTCGATCATGGGCTCGACATCGACGCGCAGGCCCGCATGGTCCAGCGCCGAGGTCAGCAAGCCGCGCTTCCAATCGCCATAGGCTGCGGGGGCGAGGCTCTGCACCGCGCAGCCGCCGCACACGGTGTAATGGGGGCAGAAGGGGGCGATGCGGTCGGGGCTCGCCTTGGTGACTTCCACCAGCGCGCCACGCTCGCCATCGACTTCCGCGAGGATCGTTTCGCCTGCAAGGGCGTAGGGCACGAAGACCGTGCCTTCGTCCGACCGCGCGACGCCTTCGCCCCTTTGGCCGAGACGCTCGATGGTGAGGGGCATGCGCAGGTTCATGGGAGCTCTCCGCGCGTCGCCGCGATCAGAAATTCGCGGTTGCCGTCGCCGCCTTCAATGGGGGAGGGAACGAGCCCGCGCACGCGCCAGCCCAGCCCCTCGATAAACCTGCGAATATCCTCGCAGACCTCCGCATGCACGTCCGCATCGCGCACGACGCCTTTTTTCACGCGCGCCGGTCCCGCCTCGAACTGGGGCTTGATGAGCGCGATGAGATCAGCTTGCGCCGCCGCCAGATAAAGCGGGGTGGAGAGCACGAGGCGCAGCGAGATGAAACTGGCGTCGCAGACCACGAGGGATGGCGCCTGCGGAACCAGCGCGCGGGTGAGGCGCCGCGCGTCCGTGCTTTCCATGACGCTGATGCGGGGGTCTTTGCGCAGGGTTGCGTGCAACTGATCACGGCCCACATCCACCGCGTAGACATATGCTGCGCCGCGCGACAGCAGCACCTGCGTGAATCCGCCCGTGGAGGAGCCCACATCCATGCAGATGCGGTCCTGCGCCGACAGCTCGAAATGATCGAGCTCGGCGACGAGTTTGAGCCCCGCGCGCGACACCCAGGGATGGGGCGCACTGGCTTCCAGCTTCGCGTCCTCGCCCACGGCTTCTGAGGGCTTGCGCACGGCGACCCCATCCACTTGCACCAGCCCCGCCTCGATGGCGGCGCGGGCCTTCGCGCGGCTCTCGAAGAAGCCGCGATCTACGAGAGCGATGTCAGCGCGCTGAGACATGAAGGTCTGGCTCAGGCGATCTTGTCGCGGCGGGCGTTGGCGCTTTGCCCCAGGGTGTCGAGCGCCTTGCGGACGATGCTTGCGGCGTCGAGCGCGGCGGTCTCATACATGCGCTCGGGCTTGTCGTGTTCCTGAAAGAGGTCCGGCAGGGTCATGGCGCGCACCTTCACGCGGCCCTTGTCGAGCGCGCCAGCCTCGGACAGCAAGGTCAGCACAGCCGCGCCGAAGCCGCCGCTGGAGCCCTCTTCCAGCGTGATCAGCACATCATGGCTGGCGGCCAGACGCAGCAGCATCTCTTCATCGAGCGGCTTGGCGAAGCGGGCGTCCGCGACGGTGGTGGAGACGCCCTGCGCGGTGAGTTCCTCGGCGGCCTTGAGGGCCTCGCCGAGCCTTGTGCCGAAGGAGACCAGCGCCACCTGATTTCCCTCGCGCAGAATGCGGCCCTTGCCGATGGGCAGGGGAACGCCGCGCGCGGGCATGTCGACGCCCACACCCTCGCCGCGCGGATAGCGGAAGGCGATGGGGCCGCTGTCGTGGGCTGCGGCGGTCGCCACCATATGCACGAGTTCGGCCTCATCGGCCGCCGCCATGACCACCATGTTGGGCAGGCAGGCGAGATAGGCCACATCGAAGGCGCCCGCATGGGTCGCGCCATCGGCGCCCACCAGCCCCGCCCGATCAATGGCGAAACGCACGGGCAGATTCTGCAGGACGACGTCATGGACGAGCTGGTCGTAGCCCCGTTGCAGGAAGGTCGAATAGATCGCGCAGAAGGGCTTGAAGCCTTCGGTGGCGAGACCCGCCGCGAAGGTCACCGCATGTTGCTCGGCTATGCCCACATCGAAGCTGCGCTCGGGGAACGCCTTTTCGAAGAGATCAAGCCCCGTGCCTGAAGGCATGGCGGCGGTGATGGCGACGATCTTGTCGTCGCGCTTCGCTTCCTCGATCAGGCTTTGCGCGAAGACGCGGGTATAGGCGGGCGCATTGGCCTTCGGCTTCACCTGCGCGCCGGTGACGACATCGAAGGTGTTGACCCCGTGATATTTATCGGCGGAGGCCTCGGCGGGGCCGTAGCCCTTGCCCTTTTGGGTCACTACATGGACGAGCACCGGTCCGGTCTGCATGTCCCGCACATTCTTCAGCACGGGCAGCAGATGGTCGAGGTTATGGCCATCGACGGGGCCGACGTAATAGAAGCCCAGCTCCTCGAAGAGGGTGCCGCCGGTCCAGAAGCCGCGCGAATATTCCTCGGTCTTCTTCGCCTTGTCGTAGAAGAATTTCGGCAGGCGCTTGGCGAGCTGCTTGGCGGTCTCGCGCAGGGACCGATAGGTGTGGCTGGAGACGAGCCGCGCGAGATAGGCGGACATGGCGCCGGTGGGGGGCGCGATGGACATGTCGTTGTCGTTGAGGATCACGATCAGCCGGGAGTGGCGCGCGCCTGCGTTGTTCATGGCCTCATAGGCCATGCCCGCCGACATGGCGCCGTCGCCGATGACGGCGATGACATTGTTGCGCCCGCCCTTGAGGTCGCGCCCCACGGCCATGCCCAGCCCCGCCGAGATGGAGGTGGAGGAATGGGCGGCGCCGAAGGGGTCGTAGTCGCTTTCGCTGCGCCGGGTGAAGCCGGAGAGGCCCTCGGCCTGGCGCAGGGTGCGGATGCGGTCGCGCCGACCCGTCAGGATCTTGTGGGGATAGGCCTGGTGGCCGACGTCCCAGATCAGCCGATCCCCAGGCGTATCGAAGACATAGTGCAGCGCCACCGTCAGCTCGACCACGCCCAGACCCGCGCCCAAATGGCCGCCGGTGACCGAGACGGCGTCGATCATCTCGGCGCGCAGCTCGTCCGCCACCTGTTTCAGGTCGCGTTCGGGCAGCTTGCGCAGCTCGGGGGGCGTCGGCGTGCGGTCGAGGAGGGGCGTTTTGGGTGGGGACACGGATCTTCCAGAAAAAGCCGGGCGGGGGCCAAAAAGGTCCGGCGAGGCTTACACCCGCCCCGGCCCTGTCGCAAATCATATGGGGGCGCTGCGACGCCAAGTCACCCGTCACGCAGCGGCGCCTCGTCAAAAGGGGCTACTGGCCGACGCGCAGGAAAGACCTATGTCCTCAGCGCTGTGGGAGGCGCCTTTCGGATCCTTTGGCGGATCCTTTCGATGGAGTGACCCCATGTTCCAGCATCCTACGCAAGTCACGCCCTCGCTTTCCGAGGCCCTCGGGCGGCTCGGCGACCGCTGGGGCATGATCGCCGCCTTTGGCGTCGTCATGCTTCTGCTGGGCTTCATGGCCCTTGGCCTTGTCCTGTCCGCCACCATCCCACGGTGCTGGTGATCGGCGGCTTCATGATCGCCACGGGCGTTCTGGAGATCGTCATGGGCTTCTCGGCCCAGACCTGGGGGCGGTTCTTCATCTGGATCATCGCCGGGCTGCTCTATGTGGCGGCGGGGGTGATCGCCATCTCCCAACCCCTTTTGGCCGCTTCCATTTTCACGCTCATGCTGGGTGCGGGCCTGCTGGCGACGGGCATCGTGCGCATCGTGCTGGCCTTCCAGCTCCCGCCCGAGCAGTCGAAATGGCTGGTGCTGCTGTCCGGCGTGATCACCATGTTGGTGGGCTTCGCCATCATCGAGGGCTGGCCGGACAACAGCTTCTTCATTCTGGGCGTGTTTCTGGCCATTGACCTCATCTTCTACGGGGTGGGCTGGATTTCTTTTGGTCTGGCGCTGCGCCAGCGCCGTAACGAGTCCCGAAGCGGAATTTCCGCCCAGAGCATGTGAGCTGGACGATAGGCGGATTGATCCAACCGGCGTTTTCCGTCATGGAAGACGCCGGTTTCAGTCGTCTGCGGTCCGGGTGCTCGTCGGGGCCGGGCGGACGCATGCAAGGGGTTGAGCATGGCCAAGTGGGTCTACACATTCGGCGACGGCAAGGCCGAGGGCGCAACCCAGATGCGCGATCTGCTCGGCGGTAAGGGCGCGAATCTCGCGGAAATGGCCAACCTTGGCCTGCCCGTCCCCCCCGGCTTCACCATCACCACCGAGGTCTGCACCGCGTTCTACGCCAATGGCAGCCAGTACCCACAGGAGCTTGGCGATCAGGTCGAGGCGGCCCTGACCTATATCGGGGGCATCGCGGGCCATGTGTTCGGCGACGAGGCCAATCCCCTGCTGGTCTCCGTGCGGTCCGGCGCCCGCGCCTCCATGCCCGGCATGATGGACACGGTGCTGAACCTCGGCCTTAACGACCAGACCGTGATCGCCGTGGCGAAATCAGCTGGCGACGAGCGGTTCGCCTGGGACAGCTATCGCCGCTTCATCCAGATGTATTCCAATGTGGTGCTTGACCTCGGCCACCACAATTTCGAGGAGATCCTCGAAGAATACAAGGACATGCACGGCCACATGCTCGACACCGACCTCGACGCTGCCGACTGGCGAGAGATCGTCACGCGCTACAAGGCCTGCGTCGAGGCAAAGAGCGGCAAGCCCTTCCCGCAGGATCCGCGCGCCCAGCTCTGGGGCGCCGTGGGCGCCGTCTTCGGGTCCTGGATGAACCAGCGCGCCATCACCTATCGCCGCCTGAACGATATCCCCGAGAGCTGGGGCACGGCGGTGAATGTGCAGGCCATGGTCTTCGGCAACATGGGCGAGACCTCGGCCACCGGCGTCGCCTTCACGCGCAACCCCTCCACCGGCGAGAATGAGCTGTACGGCGAGTTCCTCATCAACGCCCAGGGCGAGGATGTGGTGGCGGGCATCCGCACCCCCCAGAACATCACGGAAGTGGCGCGCATCGCCGCCCATTCCGACAAGCCCTCCATGGAGACGGCGCTGCCCGAGTGCTTCGCCGAATTCGTCCGCGTGACGCATCTGCTAGAAAAGCACTACCGCGACATGCAGGACATGGAATTCACGGTCGAGCGCGGCAAGCTCTGGATGCTCCAGACGCGCGGCGGCAAGCGCACCGCCAAGGCCGCCCTGCGCATCGCGGTGGACATGGCGAGCGAAGGCCTCATCAGCCATGAAGAGGCGATCCTGCGCATTGATCCGGCCTCCCTCGATCAGCTGCTGCACCCCACCATCGACCCCAAGGCCGACCGCAAGGTGATCGGCTCGGGCCTTCCCGCATCACCGGGCGCGGCTTGCGGCGAGATCGTGTTCAATTCTGATGAGGCCGAGCTGCTGAAGAACGCAGGCCGCAAGGTCATTCTGGTGCGTGTGGAGACCTCGCCCGAGGACATCCATGGCATGCACGCCTCCGAAGGTATTCTGACCACGCGCGGCGGCATGACCTCCCATGCGGCGGTGGTGGCGCGGGGCATGGGCAAGCCCTGCGTGTCAGGCGCTGGCTCCATCCGCGTCGACTATGCCGCGCAGACCTTCACAGTCGCTGGCAAGGTGATGAAGAAGGGCGACATCATCACCATCGACGGCTCCACCGGCCAGGTGCTGGAAGGCTCCGCGCCCATGCTGGAGCCGGAACTCTCGGGCGATTTCGCCAAGATCATGGAATGGGCCGATCTGGTGCGCCGCATGAAGGTGCGCACCAATGCGGATACCCCCGCCGACGCGCGGGTGGCCCGCAACTTCGGCGCTGACGGCATTGGCCTTTGCCGCACCGAACATATGTTCTTCGAGGGCGACCGCATCGTGGCCGTGCGCGAGATGATCCTCGCGGACGACGAGGCTGGCCGCCGCCATGCCCTCGCCAAGCTGCTGCCCATGCAGCGGCAGGATTTTGCGGCGCTGTTCGAGATCATGTCGGGCCTGCCGGTGACCATCCGCCTGCTCGATCCCCCGCTGCACGAATTCCTGCCCCATACGGATGCGGAAATCGCCGAGGTCGCCAAGGCCATGGGCGCGAGCCCGGAGAAGCTGAAGCGCCGCGCCGCCGAGCTGCACGAGTTCAACCCCATGCTGGGCTTTCGCGGCGTGCGCATCGCCATCCGCTACCCTGAGATCGCGGAAATGCAGGCCCGCGCCATTTTCGAGGGCGCGGTGGAGGCCGGGCGCAAGACAGGCCAGCCAGTCACCGCCGAGATCATGGTGCCGCTGGTG
>CAMDOY010000136.1 GCA_945903655.1 Rhizobium sp. Q54
GCCACTTCCGTCTTGCCGAAACCCACATCGCCGCAAACCAGCCGATCCATCGGGCGGCCCGAGGCCAGATCATCGAGGGTGGCGTCGATGGCGTTCTGCTGGTCTTCCGTCTCGTCATAGGGGAAGCGCGCGCAGAACTCCTCGTAAAGCCCTTCTGGGGGCACGAGACGCGGGGCCTCGCGCAGGTGGCGTTCGGCGGCGATCTTGATGAGGCCGTGGGCCATTTCAAGAATGCGCTTCTTCATCTTGGCGCGGCGGCTCTGCCAGCCAGCGCCGCCTAACTTGTCGAGCTGCGCCTCGGTGTCTTCCGAGCCGTAGCGCGACAGCAGTTCCAGATTTTCCACGGGCAGGAAAAGCTTGTCTCCGCCTGCGTAATGCAGCTCCAGACAATCATGGGGCGCGCCTGCGGCCTCGATGGCCTTGAGGCCGACGAAGCGACCGATGCCGTGATCCACATGGACGACGAGATCGCCTGCGCTGAGCGAGCCCGCCTCCAGCAGGAAATCCTGCGCGCGCTTGGATTTGCGGCGCTGGTGGATGAGCCTATCGCCCAGAATGTCCTGCTCGCCGATGACGGCGAAGCTGGGCGTCTCGAAGCCCTGCTCCAGCCCCACCACCGACAGCGCCGTGACGCCCTTGGGTAGGCCCAGCGCATCGGTAAGCGTGTTGACGCTCTCGCGCTTCTTCAAGCCATGTTCGCCCAGCACGGTCGACAGGCGCTCGCGCGAGCCATCGGACCAGCCAGCCACGATCACCCGCTTGCCGCGCTCTTCGAGCTTGCGCACATGGGCGACGGCGGCCTCGAAGACGTTCTGCGCGTCGTCCGTCCGCTCGGGCGCGAAACTGCGGCCGGGAATGGCGCCGCAATCAATGACCAGCCCCTTGGTGGGCGGCGCCAGCGGAAACGGCGTGACGCGCGCCAGCGGCGTGGCGTCCAGCTTCTCGCGCCACTCCTGCGGCGCCATGTAGAGGGCGTCGGGCTTCAGGGGCTTGTAGGTGGCGCGCGCGGGGTCGAGATCGAACTGGGATTTGCGAGAGTCGTAGTAATCCCTAATCTGCGCGAGGCGCTCCCCCGCCGCATCCTCGGCCAGCGGATCCAGCAGCAGCGGCGCATCGCCCACATAATCGAAGAGCGTGTCAAGCTCGCCATAGAACAGCGGCAGCCAATGTTCCATGCCCACATGGCGGCGACCTTCGCTCACGGCTTCATAGAGATTGTCGCCGCGCGTCTGGGCGCCGAAGAGCGTCAGGTAATTCTGGCGAAAACGGCGCATGTTTTCGGTGGTGAGCGTGACCTCCGACATGGGCACCAGATCGAGCCCGCGCAGTTGCACCAGGGTGCGCTGGGTCTCGGGATCGAAGGAGCGGATGGACTCCAGCGTATCGCCGAAGAAGTCGAGGCGGATGGGTTGCGGCAGGCCCGGCGGATAGAGATCGAGAATGCCGCCGCGCTGGGCATATTCGCCGGTCTCGCGCACGGTGGAGGAGCGCAGGAAGCCGTTGGTCTCCAGCCAGCGCACGAGATCATTCATGTTCACGGAATTGCCGGGGGCGGCGGAGAAGCTTTCGCTCGCCATCCATTTGCGCGGGGCGACGCGCTGCACCAGGCCATTGACGGTGACGCAGAGAATGCGCGGCCTGTCAGTGGAGGAACGCGCCCGCGCCAGACGCGACAGCACGGTCATGCGCCGCGAGGCGATCGCCCCATTGGGCGAGACGCGATCATAGGGCTGGCAATCCCAGGCCGGAAACTCCAGCGCCTCGATGTCGGGCGCAGCGAAGGCCAGCATCTCCATGAAGGCGCGGGAGCGTTGCCCATCGCGCGCCACATGCACGAGGGCGACGGCGCGATCCTCCGCGGCGCGGGCGAGCACGCGCGCGAGATCGGCGGCCACCACCGCGTCGAAGCCATCGGGAAGGGCGGACAGGGTGAGGGATCCGCCCTTGGCGAATTGATCGGCGGCGCGCTTGAGGTCGGTCATGCGCTCAGACGTTGATCGGGCCGGAATGGGTGTGGAAGGCCTGGAGCCGCCCGAAGAAGGGCGTCTGGCGCTCGGGCGGTGTCGGCGTCTCGCCGGTGAGCCACATGAGCACGTCCCGGTCCAGCTCCTCCATGAGGCTCTCGAACTCGGTCAATTCGGCTTCCGTGAAGGTGGGCAGGTTAGCGTCCGCGAATTTGCCGAACAGAATGTCCATCTCCCGCATGCCGCGATGCCAGGCCCGGAACAGGGCGCGGCGACGCCGGGGGTCGAGATCGACGCTGGACAGGGTGGATTCGGGCACGCAGACCTCCTTCGCGCGAGCAGCAAAGCCCGCCGACCGGATTCCGGAGGCGGGGATGGGGCTATATAGCGGCTCAGCGGGCGCTTGTCAGGGAAAATGGGGGGTGGGGGGAGACGGAGTTGGTCCGGAGGCGTCTGGACAGGAACGTGGCAGAAACGCGGGTGCGCATTTAACACATTTTGGAAATGTGTTAAGGAAAGCGCGTTTTTTTAACACATGCGGGGCAGGGGTAATTTGGAAGCTGTAGCCTGCCCCTGCAATTATAAGCCTGAGCCTAAACGTTTTTTGTCACCTTTGGCTTATAAAACAGTTCATCTAGCCGACAGGCTGCTCGAAAAATCGCGCTGTGCAGGTTTTTCTGCCTAGGGCTCCCAGTATTCGCTCGCTCGTAACAGAGCAGCAACAAATCGCGAAAGCGGATTAGGTCATCAACACCTTCGGGAAGCCCCTGAACGGCTAGAGCAAATTTATGAGCATCAGAGTCAGTAGGAGGTTCTGCTATAATCCCCATTTTGAAGTTTTCAATTAGTTGCTTCGGCTTTCCTCCATGTGCTTTGTACGCGTTTCTGGAGCCCTTCAGTTGTGCAACGGCTCCGTCACGGTGGCTTGGCATGCTTGCCGGTTCACTCTTTAGCCTTTCAATGGCATCATCAACGGATACTCCCGCAGCGAGGATGTAATACCAGATAGGCAGCCATTCGCGGTTGGAGTGGGCAGCGTGCTGAACGTATTGCCAAGGCTCGTGAACGGGTTCGCCCTGCAAGAAATTTCTAAGAACCGCATCCGACGTGACATTAGCCCTAACGATCCTGGTAGGGCCAACTGTGGTTCCATCGGCAGTAACATTGCCGATCAATCTCAACGCGGGAGCTCCTTCTTTTTCAGAAAATTCGCCCTCTCGAATGAATTTTATCTGGTCGAGCAATGCGGGATCAATCATGATTGCCTGCTTGCCGTCTTGAAGTTTTCCAAGCTCAAGGTCTGCGATCGGGGCGCGCGATGGACCTAGCGCCAAAAGCCGTTCGATCAAGGGCATGATTTCCGTTCGGGCGACTTTATCGCGCTCATCCAGGATTGTCCTAAGATCGCTGTACTTGATGCGTTCGGAACGTCCAGGATAACGGTAAAAAATATCGCCTTCTTTCAGAGTATTGCCATCACCACTGCGGACAATTACCGGACGGCTGGGATGCTGCTCGACATGCATTACGCCGATTATTGCTGCACCAATCGTCAGGTGGGTCGTTCCAACCGTGGGCGTCGGGTCGAGCACGCCTTTAATCTGACGGGTAACTTCGGCTGGGTCGGCTTTTTGAAACGCTTCGCCAGTCATCCCAATTGCTGCGTGGCTCTTGTTCGCGGCGCCTTTTCCCGCCGTATCAAGATCATGAACTCCGAAGAAAATGTATCCGCCATGATTATTGGCGAGAGCCGCAATAGCGCGCACCCAAGTGTGAGATTGTTTTAGTCCGAAATTAAGTTTGCATTCGTGCATATTTGTTTCACCACCAGTCAGCCGAAAAACGCCGAACTCATCTTGCTCGAACAAGGCCCGAAGACGATTATGGTCAAGTGGCCCGGGTGGCGAAATCGGTTCCGATGGGGGCGTCACAAAAACGGAAATGCTAGGTTGAAGCGCTGCGGAACTGCGCGACAGGATAAATGCGTCTACTTCCGCATCGGTCGCAGCGGGAACATGTTGCCCATACTTCTTATCCCTTATTTCCGAAATTCGCCCGGAGTTCACCGCTCGGTCTGGGCGGTTGAAAAGGAACTGAATGTCTTTGTTCTTCATATTCCGTTCGGTCATTCGCCGGATCAGCGCTATCTCAGCCTCTGTGATGCTCCGATTTCCCATTGGCTATCCAATTTCGGTTTTGAAAGCGCGTTTCAGAGTCTCGATCTCTCCGTCAATTTCACCGTAACATTCGCAAAAGAAATCTGCCAAGGTCAAGTGACAAACAATCCGGGACCGCCCCCTCCCCCGCCTTGTCCCCCGCCCCCAGCCCAGCTAGACCCCTCTCATGCGCCCCGATCTCCTCAACCCCCTCTTCGCGCCCGTCTCGGCCCTGCCCGGCGTCGGGCCCAAGACTGGCAAGCTCTTCGACCGGCTGCTCGAGCGGCCAGCGGGAGCGCGGGTGGTGGATGTGCTGTTTCACATTCCCCATTCCAGCATCGACCGGCGCAACCGGCCCGCGATCTCGCAAGCGCCGCGCGACGAGATCGTGACGCTGGAGGTTAGGGTGGTCGATCATCGGCCACCCTCGCGCAATTCCAAGGGGCCCTTCCGGGTGCTGGTGGAGGATGAGACGGGCGATGTGCTGCTCGTCTTCTTCCTCGCCAATCACCAGTGGATCGAGCGCATGTTGCCCATCGGGGCCAAGCGCTGGGTCTCCGGCAAGCTCGAACTCTGGGACGGCCATCTGCAGATGGTGCATCCCGACAAGGTGCTCGATGAGGAGGGGCTGGCGCGCCTGCCCCCGGTCGAGCCGGTATATTGGCTGACCGAGGGGCTCTATCAGCGCAATGTGGGCAAGGCGGCGGAGGCGGCTTTGGCGCGCACTCCGGTCCTGCCCGAATGGCACGAGGGCGCGACCCTCTCCTTGCGCAAGCTGCCGAGTTTCGCGCAGGCGCTGGCGACCCTGCATCGGCCTGCGAGCCCCAAGGACCTCGAACCCGACTCCCCCGCCCGCGTGCGCCTCGCCCTCGATGAGCTGCTGGCGAGCCAGATGGCGCTGGTGATGACCCGCGCCAAGTTTCGCGAATTGCCGGGCCGGGCCAGCGTGGGGGATGGGCGGATCGCCGACCAGATTCTCGCCTCCCTGCCCTTCCAGCTCACGGGATCGCAGGCGGAAGCCATCGCCGAGATCCGCGCCGACATCGCCTCGACCAAGCGCATGTTGCGCCTGCTGCAAGGCGATGTGGGCTCGGGCAAGACCCTGGTCGCCTTGCTGACCATGGCGAGCGTGGTGGAGGCGGGCCGTCAGGCGGCGCTCATGGCGCCCACGGAGATTCTCGCCCGCCAGCATTACGAGCGCATGTTTCCGCTGGGGCAGAGCGTGGGCATCCGCTTCGGCCTCATCACGGGCCGCGACAAGGTCTCTGAACGGAACAAGACTTTGGCGGCGCTGGCGGCGGGGGAGATCGACATTCTCGTCGGCACCCACGCGGTCTTTCAGGAGAGCGTGGTCTTCAAGGATCTAGCTTACGCGGTGGTGGATGAGCAGCATCGCTTCGGCGTGCATCAGCGCCTTGCCTTGGGCGAAAAGGGCGAGGCGGTGGATGTGCTGGTCATGACCGCCACGCCCATTCCGCGCACCCTCGTGCTGACCTATTTCGGCGACATGGATGTTTCGACCCTTCGCGAGAAGCCTGCGGGACGCAAGCCCGTGGACACCCGCGCCCTGCCGGTGGAGCGGATCGACGAGGTGGTCGGCGGGCTGCACCGGGCGCTGGACGCTGGCGCGCAGGTCTATTGGGTCTGCCCGCTTGTTGAAGAAAACGAGGAGCTGGATGTGGCCGCCGCGCAGGAGCGTTACGAGCTGCTGCGGCAATTCTTCGGCGACAAGGTCGGCCTCGTTCACGGCAAGATGAAGGGCCGCGAGAAAGATGCCGCCATGGAGGCCTTCCAGCGCAACGAGACCAAGGTGCTGGTGGCGACCACGGTGATCGAGGTGGGCGTCGATGTGCCCAACGCCAGCATCATGGTCATCGAACACGCCGAGCGCTTTGGCCTGGCGCAATTGCATCAGCTGCGCGGCCGGGTGGGACGCGGCGCGGCGAAGTCGACCTGCCTGCTGCTCTACAAGGCGCCGCTGGGCGAGGTGTCGAAGGCGCGGATCAACATCATGCGCGAGACGGAAGATGGCTTCCGCATCGCGGAAGAAGACCTGCGCCTGCGGGGCGAGGGCGAGATTCTGGGCTCGCGCCAGTCGGGCCTGCCGGGCTTTCGGCTGGCGAGTCTGGATGTGCATGGCCCCCTGCTCAACATCGCCCGCGAGGAGGCCAAGCGCGTGCTGGAGAGCGATCCGGACTTGCAGAGCGACCATGGCCAGGCCCTGCGCCTGCTGCTGCATCTGTTCGAGCGCGAGGAAGCGGCCAAGCTCGTGCGCGCGGGCTGAGGCTCAGACCGCCGCCTTGGCCTTCTCCGCCATAGCAGCTTGCGCCAGTTCGCCAAGCTGCTTTTGCACGCCCGGCTGGATGACCCCTGCGGACATGATGAGTTTGAAGGCTTCGTCTGGCGTCAAACCGACCTCGATCGCCTCCGAGGCGGGCAGGTAGAACCAGAAGCCTGTCGTGGGGTTGGGCGTGCAGGGCAGGAAGACCGAGATATAGCCTCCCTCCCCCGGCAGCGCCTCAGCCAGAACCGGCGAGGGCGGCGCCGAGATGAAGGCCAGCGACCACATGCCCTTGGCCGGAAACTGCACGAGGCACACCTTTCGGAACGACGAGCTCTTCTGGGAAAAGACCGTCTCGAAGACCTGCTTCACCGCCTTGTAGATGCCGCGCACCACGGGCATGCGGTCAAGGATCAGCTCGCCCAGCCGGATAAAGCCTCGTCCCGCAATGTTGGCGGCCAGAAAACCCAGCAAGGTCAGGCCCAGAACCGCCAGCACCACGCCCGTGCCGGGCAGGCGCACGGGCAGATAGGTGTCGGGCCAGAGCGTGGGCGGCACCAGAGGCTTCACCCAATGGTCCACCGTGTCGATGAACCACCAGACCAGCCAGCCCGTGACCGCCAGCGGCCCGGCGATGATGACGCCGGTGAGGAACCAGGCGCGCAGGCCCGCGCCAAAGCTCGGCGCTTTTGGTGGAGGCGCAGGCGGAAAGAGCTGAATGTCCTCCGCCTTGGGGATCTGAGGCTCGCTCATGCAGGCTCCGGGGGGCGATTGGACTCAACCGCCATTGGTCAAGATGGGCCTTACCCCTGAATCAAGCAAGCCCGGGGCCAGAGGCTCCGGGCTGCAAATTCGTGGGCTCACAAACCTGTGTGCGGATCAGCGCGAAAAACCGCCGGCCTCACGCGCGGGACGCGGACGGCTCGCGCCGTTGCGGGCGAACTGGCCCTCGCGGGAGGGAGCCTTGGCCTGACCGGGACGGGGTCCCGTATGGGCGGGCTTGCCCGCGCCGGGACGGCCCTGGGGCTTGCCGCCACGACCGCCGGGGGCGGCGGCGCGCGGGGGCTCGCTGAGGGGACGGGCGCCGGGCTGGCGACGGTCGGTCGCGGGAATCGACTGGCGCGTCAGCTTCTCGATGGCGCGCAGCAGATGCCGCTCGGCGTCGTCGCACAGGGTGAAGGCCGCGCCATCGGCGCCAGCGCGCGCGGTGCGGCCGATGCGATGGACATAGCTCTCGGCCACATCGGGCAGCTCGTAATTGACCACATGGGTCACGCCGTCCACATCAATGCCGCGGGCGGCGATGTCGGTGGCGACGAGAACCGGGGTGCGTCCGGCGCGGAAGGTCTCGAGCGCCCGCTCGCGCTGGCCCTGGCTCTTGTTGCCATGGATCGCGACGGCGGAAAGGCCGACGCTGGCCAGATATTCCGTCACCTTGTCAGCGCCGCGCTTGGTGCGGGTGAAGACGATGGTGCGCTTGACCTCCGGCCGCTTCAGAAGCTCCGCCAGCAACTCACGCTTGCGGGTGGCCTCCACATGGAAGGCTTCCTGCCGGATGCGCTCGGCGGTGGTGGCGACAGGCGTCACCGAAACCTGCACGGGGTTGCGCAGCATGTCGCCCGCAAGGCCCGCGATCTCCTTGGGCATGGTGGCCGAGAAGAAGAGGTTCTGACGCTCGCGCGGCAGCTTGGCGACGATCTTGCGGATCGGCACCACGAAGCCGAGATCCAGCATGTGATCGGCCTCGTCCAGCACGCAGACTTCCGTGCGGTCGAGGCGCACATTGCCGGTGCTCATATGATCGAGCAGACGGCCGGGGGTGGCGACGACCACATCGAGGCCGCGCGCCAGAACCTGACGCTGCGGGCCCAGCGACACGCCGCCGACGATGCAGGCGACCTGCAAGCGGGCGAAGCGGCCATAGGTGCGGAAACTCTCGGCGATCTGCGCCGCCAGCTCACGGGTGGGCGCCAGAACCAGAACGCGCACGAAGCCGGGATCGGAACGGCGCGGGTTGGCCAGCAGGCGCTGGATGATGGGCAGCGCGAAGGCCGCCGTCTTGCCGGTGCCGGTCTGGGCGATGCCAAGCAAATCGCGACCCTGCAGCAGGGAGGGGATGGACTGCGCCTGAATGGGGGTGGGATGGGTGTAGCCTTCTTCCGCCAGAGCGCGAAGAAGAGTCTCGACGAGGCCGAGATCTTTAAACTGAGTCAATGCGTCAACTTTCGATAAGGCCGATGGCGCCCATACGCGAGCGCGCACAGCGTTGAGCCGTTAGGAGGGGAACGAGCCCCGCGTAACTGGGCCGTGTCGAAGTCAGGAGAGACGAGCGCTCGACAGGAGTGCCGGAAGCACCAGCCTACGCGACTGGAGCGCTGTTGCTGCGTTGCAGCGAGATAGGGCCTACGCGATTACGGGGGTGGGGTCAAGGGTTTTGGGTGGTGGGCGGTCGGCA
>CAMDOY010000137.1 GCA_945903655.1 Rhizobium sp. Q54
ATGGCATAGCTCGGTCATTTTATCGGGTTGGATCATCAGACTTTATTAGAGCGGTAGATATCACGAGTTTACCGGATGCAGTCTTTGGGCTTGACTGATTCTCCAACCACCCAGATGACGCTCGTCTCAAAAATTCGCACTGAACAAAAGTGAAACCAAAAGTTCGCGTGCTGAAATCGAAGCGAATGACAATGACTGTCATGGATGCGAACATATATACTTAAGATTGAAAACGTTATTATTTTGAGAATCTGACCAACGTTTTCACGGCCAGATCATCGAATGAATGAACGGGTTCTTCAAAATTCTGGGACCGCAACGTTATATCATTAACGCGATGTTTTTTAAAATAAGGCTAGATTTTGATTTCAATTAATGCTTATAAGACGCGCAATTGGTTCCGAAATGCGGAAACGATTGGTTGAGCCTAATGCCAGCGGCTCAGCCGGTAACCATTAGCAACTTATTTACGCAGACTCGTTAAACCCACTGTAGAAACTAAAATGGAAGAGATACATGGCACGTCCCTCCCTTGAACAAGACGCGAAAATGTTCGTCACCACCCTGCGTGAGCTGGGCTCAGCGGCAGGTAATGGCGCTTTGAGAACCGCCCTTGGTTGGAGCGAAACCCGCTACTGGAAAGTTCACGCCAGCCTCATCGAAGCCGCGAAGATCATGAAGGGCCGCGGCCGGGGCGGATCCGTCTCTCTCGCCTAAACTTACCAGTTTGCAAGACGTTAGATCGTTTTGGCGGTCACGCACCCAGGCCAAATAGCCTGGGTGCATTTTTTTGGACGGGGCAGTTCCACATCCTCCCGGGTGAGCCTGAGAAGGACAGTGAGCGAGCTCGCCGCATGATCAAAGGCTGCACTAAAATTTTGACACTAGGAGATCATCATGCCCGTTCTGCTTTTGTGCTCACTTATGGGAAAGCGGACATTTAAGTCCGCGAGGCTCCAGTCGAATGTGTAGTGAATTAAAGATCAACAACTTGATAAGAAGTTACGAAGCAGGACGCCTCTTTCAAACGGCGCCAGCTAATCCGCACAGGAAAGACGTCTCACGATCATTTGAATATAAGTCAATTGATTGCTTTTATCAAAGGTCATCCCACTTACTACTGGTTCTATCACCTAACTAACTTGTGCCCGGATCACGCAGGACTGAAACACTTGACTCAGATCACACCGTTTAGGCCGGCGCTCATCGTGCAAGATCTCAGCAAGGTCTTCGATAACCGGACTGTCGTTGATCGTCTGTCCTTTGTGATCGCCCCGGGAGAAATCGTTGGTCTTGTAGGGCTTAACGGCGCGGGCAAGACCACGACCATCAATATGATCCTTGGTCTCCTGCAACCAACCTCTGGCTTCGTCGCCATAGATGGTGTTAACCTGGCTCATGCAAGAGAACAGGCGATCTCCCAGACGAATTTTTCGGCCGTTTACGCGCCGCTTCCAGGCAATTTGACGGTAACACAAAATCTTCGCATTTTCGGCATGATCTATGATGTCCCCGATTTGGATCGCCGTATCGTAGACATGGTGCAAATGTTCGATTTGGCGCGGTATCGCAACACGCGATGCGGGCTTTTATCATCAGGCGAACAAACCAGGGTGTCCCTCGCCAAAGCTTTGCTGAACAAACCAAAGCTTCTCTTGCTGGACGAGCCCACAGCGTCCATCGACCCTTCAACGGCTGACACCATACGCGGCCATATCCGCGATTACGCCCAACAGGAGCGCGGCGCGGTTCTGTGGACCAGCCATAACATGTATGAGGTCGCCGCTGTCTGCCATCGTATGATGCTGCTCTCGCGCGGGCAGATTCTTATTGAGGGCGATCCTAAAACCTTGCCTTCAGAGCATGGCGCAGCCTCGCTTGAGGATCTCTTCATTGAACTCGCCCGCGAGCCCGGGGAAGGAGCCAGCCCATGAGGACGCGACATATTGCGGCGATTGTCCTGCGCCAAGTCTATCTTTTGCGCGGCAGTCCAACGCGTGTGCTGCCGCTCTTTGCATGGATCGCCATTGACGTCATGCTCTGGGGTTTCATCACCCGATATTTGAACGCCATCGCCTCCCCGGGTTTTGATTTTGTTCCGGCCATGCTGGGCGCCGTCCTGCTCTGGGATTTCCTGTCTCGCGTCATGCAAGGCGTCACCATGGCGTTTTTCGAGGATGTCTGGTCCCGGAATCTTCTGGCGATCTTCGCCTCACCCCTGTCCCGGGCGGAATATGTGACAGGCCTGGTGCTGACCGGCATCTGCACAAGCCTGCTGGGCCTTGTCGTCATGCTGGTCTTGGCCAGCCTCGCCTTTGGGCTTTCCTTTATGTCGTATGGCCTCGCCATCGTTCCTGCGCTAGGGGTTCTATTTCTGTTCGGCATCGCCCTTGGAGTGGCTGGCAGCGCCATGGTGCTGCGGTTGGGGCCTGCCGCCGAATGGTTGATCTGGCCGCTGCCCGCTGTGCTCTCGCCCTTCGCGAGCGTCTTCTATCCCATTTCCACCCTTCCCACCTGGATGCAGCCCCTGTCGCTGGCCCTGCCGCCCTCCCATGTGTTCGAGACCCTTCGGGCGATCACAAAAGGCGGGCAGGCTGACTATGGGGCGCTGCTTTTGGCCCTTGGCCTCTCACTTCTATATCTGGGGGCGGCGGCGGCATTCTTCGCTCATGTGCATGGGGTCTGCATTCGCAATGGTCTCATCGCCCGCTACAGCGCGGAGTCCGTCACCTGAATGGGCTTATGTCGCGCAAAGTTGCATCGCCCATCGCCGGGCGCTGCTTTTATAAGCAATGAGCCATAAAACGAATTAATCGTAAGATCGCCATCAGCGCCCGGTTCAGGCTTTTCGCCCCTCGCCCAAATCGCCAAAGGCCTCAAATGAAGGGCTTTGTGGGTTGCAGAGCATGAACCCGCCAATGAACGAGATGATGGCACAGAGTCTGCTTTGACCTCCATGTTCCGCCGGTTCCGTCGGACCGGCCTGATGGAGGCGACCATGTCTGCTCCTGCGCCCAAGCTTGTTCTCGAAAATCTGTCCATGGTGTTTCACACGGGCGGAAAGGAGTTCGTAGCGCTTGAACCCTGCGATCTCGCGGTCCCAACGGGTAAGTTTATTTCCCTTATTGGTCCTTCCGGCTGCGGCAAGAGCACTCTTTTCAATATCATAGCAGGACTTCAGGCGCCCACCACGGGGCGGGTGCTGATCGACGGGCAGGACTTCACCGGCTACATCGGCCAGGTCGGCTATATGCTGCAAAAAGATCTGCTGCTGCCCTGGCGCACCGTGCTCGACAATGTGGCGCTGGGCATGGAGATCAGCGGCGTGCCGATCAAGGAGGCGCGTGCGCGCGCTCTTCCTCTCATTATCAAATACGGGCTCTCCGGGTTCGAACATCAATATCCCTCGTCCCTTTCCGGCGGCATGCGCCAGCGCGCGGCCCTGCTGCGTACCTTGCTCGTGGAGCGGGACGTGGTGCTGCTGGACGAGCCCTTTGGCGCCCTGGACGCACAAACGAAATCGCAGATGCAGGAATGGTTGCTGCAAATCTTCGCCGATTTCGGCCGCACCGTCATCTTCGTGACCCACGACGTCGAGGAAGCGGTGTTCCTCTCCGATGAAATCCACGTCATGGCGAGCAGGCCCGGCCGCATCATCGAGACGCTACCAGTTGATCTGCCGCGCCCACGCGATCGCGCCATCGTTTCAACGCCGCGGTTCGTCGCCATGAAGAAATACTGCCTCGACCTGCTGCATCTGGGCGAGCAGCAAGCCGCCGCCTGAATTTGCAAGCCTGACGCTCGACGCCTGATCGGGAGACGCTTTCATGAACGCCAAATCATCCTTCATAGACTCCGCCACTGCACTTCCTGACCTCAAGACAACGACCGGTTCAATCACCCGTCGGCGACTGGCGCGGCGCCTGCCGGTTCGCCGCATCTGGCCCACATGGGTGCTCTTGTCGGCGCAATTCGGCATCCTCGTCGCCTTCGTAGGACTTTGGGAACTTGCGGCCGCCACCAAATTCATCGACGTCTTCTTTTGGTCAAAGCCATCTTCCATCGCATCGACCATGGTGATTTTCTTCAGCGAAGGAAACGCCATCACGGACATTGTCTATACGTTCTGCTCCACCATCATGGGCTTCATTCTCGGCACCACCCTGGGCGCCGTGCTCGGCATGTCCTTCTGGTGGTCGCGCAATTACGCATTGATCATGCAGCCCTATATCATCTGCCTTGAATCGATCCCCAAGCTGGCGCTGGCGCCCTTGATCATTCTGGTCTTTGGCATGGGTCTCGCGTCCAAGGTCGCCATCGCCACCGCGCTGACGCTGGTCGTCTCGACGCTGACCGCCTATTCGGGCGTACAGGCGGTGGATCGCGATCAGGAGAAACTTTTTTATTCGCTCGGCGCCAGCCGGTGGCAGGTCTTCACCAAGCTGGTCGCGCCCTCCTGCATTCCCTGGATCATCTCCATTCTGCGCGTGAACATTGGCCTTGCGCTTACGGGCTCCATCGTCGGCGAATTCGTCGCCTCCCAATACGGTCTCGGCCGCACGATCCTCTATGCCGGCCAGACCTATGAAATTGCGCTGGTTTGGGTCGCGGTGCTCGTGCTCTCGGCGCTTTCCATGGTCATGTATGTGGCTGTGTCCTGGCTCGAGCGCCACCTACAAAAAGGGATTGTTCGCTAACTCTTCTCATCCTGTCCTCGTCAACGCCCCTCCAAAGCCTCCCAAGGAGAACGCCGTGACCAAAGCCTTCAAGAGCCTTCTACTCTCGACCATCTTTGCTGCTTCGTTTGGCTCTCTTGCACAGGCGCAAGAGAAGAAGACGCTCATCGTCGCAGAACCCGTGCATGGCACCGGATATCTGCCGCTCTATGTGGCGATTGCGAAAGGATACTTCGCAGAAGCTGGCATAGAGGTGAAGATCATGACCGTGGAGAGCGGATCAGGTCATACCAATGCGGTGCTCAGCGGCCAGGCCTTCGCATTCATCGGCGGCCCCGAGCATAACGCCTTCGCGAAGTTGAAGGGCGCGGAGTTGCGCGGCGTGGTCAATGTGGTGGATCGCGGCAATATCTATTTCAACGCCGCCAAGGGCAAGGAACCCGCCCCCGGCGAGAGCATGGCGTCTTTCTTCAAGGGCAAGGGCATCGCCACCGGCATGTACGGCGGCACCCCCAACTCCATCACCCGCTACCTCCTGAAGAAATATAACCTGGACGACAAGAAGGACGTGACGCTGCAGGAAATGCCGAATTCCGCCGTTCTGGCCGCCATCAAGACCGGCGCAGCGCAGATCGGCGTCACGACGGAGCCCTTCCTGACGCAAGGCATCAAGCAGAACCTCTGGGGCGAGCCAATCCTGAACATTCCCAGGGAACTTGGACCCTACGCCTATTCGACCCTTAATATCCGCCTCGACTCCATTCAGAAAGATCCGCAGACCGTCGGCAAGTTTGTTCAGGGTGTGATGAAGGGACTGGCCTTCACCTATGCCGACAAGGAAGAGGCGGCCAAGGTCGCCAAAAAGGAATTCCCGACCATGGCGCCGGAAGATCTGAAGGCGACCCTCGACCGCTCCTTTGCGGATGAAGTCTGGAGCAAGGATGGACTGATCTCCGAGAAGTCCTGGGAAACCGGCGGCGCAGTTGTTCTGGCTGCGGGCATTCTCAAACAGCCCGTCGCCTATAACGACATCATCGACATGCAATTCGTGAAGAGCCCCAAAACCAACTGAGCCCCTGCGGCGCAAAGGAGCATCCCATGTCCGAGCCCATCTGGAATCAGTTTCTCACTGAGCGCGACAAGGCGGTTTTCGCAGCCTCCGGCTATGGCGCGCGTGGCGGTTTTGGCAAGCGTCCGGCCCTACTGGTGATCGACGTCAACTACGCCTTCTGTGGCGATAAGCCCGAGCCCATTCTCGAGTCCATCAAGCGCTGGCGCAACTCCTGTGGCGAGGAGAGTTGGCCTGCGGTGGCCGCCATCCGCTCGCTCATCGACAAGTGCCATGAGAAGGGCCTGCCGGTGATCTACACCACCGGCGTTCGCCGCGACGACAATTGGGACTCCGGTTCCTGGAGTTGGAAGAATGCGCGCGGCGGCGAACGTCCCACGGTCCCCGCCACCAATATCGACGGCAATGAAATTGTCGCCGAGATTGCACCGGCGCCCCAGGATATCGTGGTGCTGAAACAGAAGCCCTCCGGCTTCTTCGGCACGAACCTCGCCTCCTATCTGACCCTGCTGGGCGCGGACAGCGTCATCGTCACGGGCACCACGACCTCTGGCTGCGTGCGCGCCACCGTGCTCGACGCCTTCAGCATGAACTATCATGTGGCCATCGCAGAGGAAGGCTGCTTCGACCGCTCGCAAGCCAGCCACGCCATCAACCTCTGCGACATGAACGCCAAATACGCCGACGTCTTGAAAACGGCGGAGGTGCTCGACTTCATTGACACTCTGCCCGAAGACCTTTTTGATCTCCCCAAGGGCGCAGCGCCAAAAATGGCCAAAGCAGTTGGTTTTTAAGGAGGGTGACATGAATGATGGCAAAGCAGGCGACCGTATCTGGGACGCCTTTCTGACGGAACGGGATAAAAAAGTCTTCCAAACCTCCGGCTTCGGCGCGAAGGCGGGGTTTGGCAAGCGCCCCGCCTTGCTCATCATCGATGTGAGCTATGGCTTTGCTGGCGACAAGCCCGAGCCAATTCTTGAGTCCATCAAGCGCTGGAGCAATTCCTGCGGCGCGGAGAGCTGGGACGCCATTGAGGCCATCGACAAGCTGGCGCAGGCGTTCCGGGCCAAGAAAATGCCGGTGATCTACACCACCGGCCAAAACCGGACGGATGGTTGGGATGTGGGCAGCTGGGCCTGGAAGAACACGCGCACGGACGAATCCCTGCCGCGCCCCACGCAATATCTCGACGCCAACGAGATCGTGGCCGAAATCGCGCCCCAGCCGCAGGACATGGTCGTCTACAAACAAAAGCCCTCAGGTTTCTTCGGCTCCAATCTGGCGGCCTATCTAACCCTCCTGGGCGCCGATAGCGTCATCGTGACGGGCACGACGACATCGGGCTGCGTGCGCGCCTCCGTGATCGACGCCTTCAGCATGAACTATCGTGTGGCTGTTGCGGAGGATGGCTGCTTTGATCGTTCGCAGGCAAGCCATGCGATCAATCTATGCGATATGCATGCAAAATATGCAGACGTGGTCCCCTCTGCGGAGATCATCGCCTATGTCGAAACCCTTGCCGATGACCTCTTCCCCAATCTCCCCAAGGGCAAAGCCCCTCCGGAGCCTGCGCATCTGAAACTGGTGTGATCGGCATAGGACTTGCCTTGAACACAGGCGCGGGTATTACGCCCGCGCCCCGGCGCCCAACCCATGCAACCCATTGATCTGCGCGGTTTAGAAATTTTTCTCGCTGTCTGCGATACGGGCGGCCTCACTTCAGCAGCCCGCTCCCTTGATCTCACCCAGGCGGCCGTCTCCCAGCATCTGGCCAAGATCGAGCGAGAACTTGGCGTGCAATTGGTGGATCGCTCCATTCGCCCGCAACAGGTGACGGCTGCCGGGCACTATCTGCGCCAACGCACACGCAAGCTATTCGCCGAATTCGATGAGATCCGCGCAGGCGTCGCCCGCTACCGGGATCGCGACATACCCGAGCTGCATATCAGCCTCGTCGAATCCATCGCCGTAGCGCTGCTGCCGCATCTTGTGGCGGGCCTTAAAGGGCGGGTCGGCTCCCTCTCCATCACAAGCGGCACGACCCATCCCCTCATGCCGGAATTGCGCGATGGCGCCTTCGACATGATCGTCACGACCGAACAGCCCGATGGGATCGACGATGCGCAAATGATGCCGCTACTGACGGAACCCCTGCTGCTCGTACTGCCCAATTCGCAGGAAGCGCCGCAAGATTGGGAAGGCGTCGCCGAGCTTGCGGCGCGCCTTGAGTTCATTCGCTTTGGACGAAAGCGCCGCCTGTCCAAGATCATCGATCATCAATTCGCGCGGTTTGGCGTCGAGCCCCATGGTTCGCTGGAGTTCGACTCCTCCTTCGCCATCATCGACCGGGTGCGCCAGGGGCTTGGCTGGGCCGTCTCGACGCCGCTCTGCGTCTTTGCGGCGGGGGCTTCGAACGAGGATGTCAGGCTCATCCCCTTTCCATCCTCCACCCCCGTGCGATGCGTCAATCTGGTCTGGATGTCGGAGCGAGGCAGCGGCCCCGCCGAGCTTGTCGGTAAAGCCTGCCGGGAGATTTTCGAACATTTGATCATCCCGGAATTGCGCTTGCGGGCGCCGGGCCTTGAGGATCGCGTCGCCATCGCGCAATAGGCGACGCTACGGTTCCGCCTATGGCTTGCGCATCCACAAGGTGATCTCGCCGACGGTTTCGCGCGGCGCGTAGTCGGAAAGGGCGGCCATGATGTCAGCATGGCCCATAGCTCTTGTCGTTCGCTCATCCTTGTCAACAAGGATTACGTCAGGACGCCCTGTGCGCACATCCTCCAGAAACATGCGCGCGTCCTGGTCCATATAGGTCGTCAAACGGGCCCTGTAAGCGTCATCGCCAATGCGGGCGCCGATCAGGGTCAGCGAGGCGATGGTGAGCCACAGGCTATGGGGCCGACCGACCCACACCCCGCCCACGCGCCGCACCAAGGGAAAGCCCACATCAAGCTGGCCGGATAAGGAAATCATTCGGGGCTGAGGGGGCGCGAGGCGCTGGACAGCGGGCTGCAAGCCCCTGTGTTCCTCCCAATCGCTGAATTGCAAAAAGGCGCCGAACAGGATGGGCGCGCCGACCATGACGGGAACAAGACCAAAAAGAA
>CAMDOY010000138.1 GCA_945903655.1 Rhizobium sp. Q54
CGACTCCACGGTGTCGCTCACGGCGACTGTCGATATCCTTCGCGCCATCGCGCATGACGCTGGCCCCTATCAGGCCGTGCTGGCGCTGGGCTATGCGGGCTGGTCGCCGGGGCAACTGGAGCGGGAAATTCAGCAGAATGGCTGGCTGAGTTGCGAGGCGGACGCGGATCTCGTGTTCGGCGCTGATCTTGAGTCAAAATACGGTCGCGGCATGCGCAAGATCGGCATTGATCCGGCCATGCTGGTGAACGACGCCGGGCACGCCTGAGATCGCTCTATGCGGCGACATCCGTCGAGGCGCCCATCAGCTTGCGGGCTTCCAGCGGCGTGATGCTCTGGCCGAAGATGTTGCCCTGGCCGTAGATGCAGCCGATCTGGAACAATTCGATCACGTCGCTCTCGCTCTCGGCGCCCTCCGCAATCACATCCATGTCGTTGTCATGGGCCATGGTCACGATGGAGCGCAGCATGCGCGGGCGCGCGCCCTTGACGGTCTGCTGCACGAAGGAGCGGTCAATCTTGATCGTGTCGAAAGCGAAGCGCTGCAGATAAGAGAGCGAGGAATAGCCCTTGCCGAATTCGCCGAGCACGAGGCCCGCGCCCAGTTCGCGCAGTCGCACGAGCATCTGCGCGCCATGCTCGGGGTTTTCCAGCATCATGTGTTCGGGAATTTCCAGCTTCAGCGAACCCCGGCGCACGCCGGACCGCGTCAGTGCTGATTTCACATCCGCGATGAGATCATGCCGCAACAATTGCCGCGAAGAGATGCGCACGGTGACATAGATCGGCGGATCGACGTCCAGCGCCTGTTGCCAGGCGGCGAGTTCGCGCGCAGCCCGCTCCAGCGCGAAGATGCCGAGGTCGGCGATCAGGCCGCTTTCTTCGGCCAGAGGCACGAAGTCCGCAGGACCCAGACGTCCCAGGCGCGGATGATTCCAGCGCAACTGGCTTTCGAAGCCCGCGATGGTGCGGTCCTCCAGGCGAACGATGGGCTGGAAATAGACGCTGATTTCATTGCGGTCGAGGGCGCGGCGCAGATCAGCCTCAAGGGAGAGCCGGTCGGAGCGTTGCGCGGTCATGCTGGGCTTGAAGACTTCGATGCGGTTGCCGCCAAGGCGCTTGGCGAATGCCAGCGCGATCTCGGCTTCCTTCAGCATGTCTTCCGGCTTGTGGTTTTGCTGGGCGTCCGTCATCGCCACGCCAACGGACACCGAGAGCACGATTTCGCGATCATTGAAGGTCACGGGCGTGGCGACGGTCTTGCGGATTCGGTCCGCCAGATTGGTGACGGCGGGGTTGCCTGTTTCGGAGAGGATGATCACGGCGAACTGGTCGCTGGAGATGCGCGCCAGCGTATCCTGCGGGTTGAGAATGCGCCCCAGTCGCCGCGCCGCCGTCAGCAGCACGGAATCGCCCGCCGCCATGCCCGCCGCATCGTTGATCTGCCGGAACCGGTCGAGATCGACGGCGATCACGGAGGGACGTTGCACGCCGGTGGCGCGGGCGTTGCGCAGGGCGGTGTTGAGCCGATCAAAGAAGAGTTCGCGATTGGGCAGGCCCGTCAGATTGTCATGCACGGAGTCATGCAACATGCGGTCTTCCGAGATCTTGCTTTCGGTGATGTCGGCCAAAGTGCCCACGACCCGGATGACCTCGCCATCGGCGCCCACCACCGGGCGCGCCTTGAGCAGGAACCAGAGATAATGCCCGTCCCCGTCGCGCAGGCGGAAGTCGAGATGGATGCGTCCGCGCCGCTGTTCCAACACCGTATCGAGACAGGCGCTGTAGCGGTCGCGATCAAAGGGATGCAGCACGTCGAACCAGCCGGAGGCCGGACCATCGAGGGTGCCAGCGCGCATGCCCAGCGCCTGTTCCGCCTCGTGGCTGATGTGGATGTGATCTGCCATCACGTCCCAGTCGAAGATGATGTCGCCTGCGCCCGTCAGCGCCAGCGCCTTGCGCTCGATGTCGGAGACCGCGCCCTGCACGATGCCCCCGCTCGAGAAGGCGTTCTGCATGACCGTGAAACCGATGAGCATGACGATCAGCACTAGGCCGCCCACGAGCGCGGGCGAAACAAGGTCGTTGGTGAGATAGCCGCTCACCGTGAAGGCGGCGGCGCAGACCCAGGCCAGCAGCAGGAACCAGGTGGGGATCAGCATCACCGCGCGGTCGACCCCATGCAGCGCCAGATAGATCACCAGAATGAAGCCCACCACCGCGACGGTGGCCAACGAAATGCGCGCCACGCCCGCCGCCACCGGCGGATCATAGATGGCGATGCCCGCCAGCACCGCCAGCAGCGTCAGCCAGCAAATGACCACATGGGAGGCGCGCACATGCCAGCGGCTGAGGTTGAGATAGGCGAATAGAAAAACGGAGAGCGTCGCCGCCAGGAAGGTCTCCGCGCTGGCGCGCCAGATTTGGTCGCCCGCGCCGCTGCCGCCCAGAATGCGCTGCCAGAAGCCGAAGTCGATGCAGACATAGACCAGCACCGCCCAGCCCAGCGCCGCAGCGGCGGGGAAGATCACCGCGCCCTTCACCACGAAGACGATGGTGAGGAACAGGGCCAGCAGGCCGGAAATGCCGATGACGATGCCCTTGTAGAGGGTCAGGCTCGTCACCTTGTCCTTGTAGGCGTCCGGCTCCCACAGATAGAGCTGGGGCAGGTTGGGGGTGCGCAGCTCCGCCACATAGGTGATTGTGGTGCCGGGATCGAGAGTCAGGCGGAACACGTCCGCGTCCGGGCTCTCCTCGCGCTCGGGCGGAAAGCCCTGGCTGGCGGTGATGGCGGAGACGCGCGAGGCGCCTAGATCCGGCGAAATGACCCCTGAGCCCACAAGGCGGAAATAGGGGGCGACGATCAGCCGCTCGATCTGCTCTTCGGTGTCGTTGGTGAGGGCGAAGACGATCCAGTTGGGCTGGGTGCCCGCCTCGCGCGCGCTCACTTCGATTCGGCGCACGATGCCGTCCGAGCCCGGCGCCGTGGAGACCTGCAGGCGATCGCTCTGCGAATCATTTCGCTCGAAGGCGTTGGAGAGGTCGATGGCCTGGGCGTCCAGCGGCACGCGCACGGATTCCACGGCCCCCGCCGGCAGGGCGGCGCCCAGCAGCGTCAGGAGAGCGAGGAGGATACCTTGGATGCGGCGCACGGATACCTGAATGTCAGTTTCTCCCCCGAAGCTTGGGGGCGCATTTGACCTGAACCCCGACCGTGTCGGAAGTGTGATTGGTATAGGCTGAAAGGAGTCGAGACAAGCGGCGGCTCAGCGTGGTTGGCTTGGGCGCACAGGTTCGTTCTCCAGAAGCGCGAACAAAAGATGATCCTGCCAGACGCCGTTGATTCGCAGATAGGATCTCGCATAGCCCTCCAGCTGGAACCCGACTCCCTCCAGCAGGCGCTGGGAGGCCTCGTTGTGGGGCAGGCAGGCGGCCTCCAGCCGGTGCAGGCGCAGGGTGTCGAAGGCGAAACCGGCGGCGGCCCGCACGGCCTTGGCCATATGGCCCTTGCCCGCATGGGGCTTGCCCATCCAGTAGCCCATGGTGGCGCATTGGGCGACGCCCCGGCGCACCTGACCCAGGGTCAGGCCGCCCATGAGCACATCGTCCCGGGCGCGGAAAATGAAGAAGGGATAGGCCTCGTCCTTGCTGATGCTGTCGGAATGACGGCGCAAACGGGCGCGGAAGGCCGGGCGGGTCAGCTCGTCAGCGGCCCAGGTGGGTTCCCATGGCGTCAGAAAATCCCGGCTGAACTCGCGCACCCAGCGCCATTGGTCGAAATCGCGCATTTCACCGGGGCGCAGGTAGATCCCCTCCGCCCGGATGAAGTTCGCGCTTTCAGATGATGAGCCGAGGCGAAAGAGAGCCATGTGATAACTCTAGAGGAAAGCGAGCCTTTTGGCGATCTTGTCGGGGGTTGGCGCCTTGCCCGCATCTCCCACCACGGCCACCGTGGGGGGCGTGCGCAGGGCGGAGAGGCCAGCGCCGCGCACATCCTCCAGAGTCAGCGCGTCGATCTGCGCGATCATCTCGGCCCGCGTGATCAGCCGCCCGAAGGCGAGCATCTGGCGGGCGATCTGGTCGGCGCGGGCGGCGGGTGATTCGAGGGCGGTCAGAAGCGAAACCTTGGCCTGCGCCTTGGCCCGCTGCATCTCCTCATGGGTGAGGGTCTGGGCGGCGCTGGCCATGCAGTCGAGCGACACATTGACGAGTTCGGGCACGTCCCTATGGGAGGCCGCCGCATAGAAGCCGAAGAGGCCCGTGTCCGCATAGCCCCAGTGGAAGGAATAGATGGAATAGGCGAGGCCGCGATTCTCGCGCACCTCTTGAAACAGCCGCGACGACATGCCCCCGCCCACCGCATTGGCGAAGACATGGGCCGCATAGGTCAGGGGATCATTGTAGGAGGCGCTTTCGAAGCCGATGACCACATGGGTCTGCTCGAGCTTGCGCTTCTTGCGCAGATCCCCGCCCCGGTATTTCGCGGGTTCGTGGGTGCTGATCAGGCGCGGCAGGCCCTCGAAGCGCGCGGCGACCTCGTCGACGATGCGCTGATGCTCCAGCGCGCCGGAGGCTGCGACCACCGCGTTGGGGGTGCCGTAGTGCTGGCCGAGATAGGCGCGCAGGGCGGGCGCGTCGAAGCTCGCCACCCGCTCGGGCGTGCCAAGGATCGGGCGCCCGATGGGCTGGTGGGGATAGGCGGCGTCGTTGAAGAGGTCGAAGACGAGATCGTCGGGCGTGTCATGGGCCTCGCCGATCTCCTGGACGATGACGCCCTTCTCCCGCTCCAGCTCCGCCGGATCAAAGGCGCTGTCGGTGAGGATGTCCGAGAGGATGTCGAGCGCCATGCCGCTGTCTTCCGCCAGCAGGCGCGCCTGATAGGAGGTGTATTCCACGCTGGTGGCCGCGTTCAGATCGCCGCCCGCGCTCTCGATCTCCTCGGCGATGGCCCGCGCGCTGCGCCGGGTCGTACCCTTGAAGGCCATATGTTCGAGCAGATGGGAGATGCCGTTTTCGTGTTCGGACTCGTTGCGTGCGCCAGCCCCCAGCCAGACGCCCAGCGACACCGTCTCGACCTCTCGCATGGCGTGGGTGACGATGCGCAGCCCCGAGGGCAGGGTGGTGATCTCGACGCTCATCAGGCTCCGTTTCCTGCCGCGCGGGCGCGTTGTCTGACGAAAAGTTCGATGGCGGCCTGATCATTCGGCAGCACGGTGAAATGCTCCTTGCGCTCCATCAACCCCTCCATATGGGCGGGCAGAGGCGCGCGCACGCCCGCCGCCGCAAAGACCGCGTCGCCGAATTTGGCGGGATGGGCGGTGCCCAGGCACACCATGGGCACATGGGGCGCCTTGGCCAGCGCCTTGCGGGCGCCATGGACCGCCACGGCGGTATGGGGGTCGAGCAGATAGCCCGCCTCCTTGTAGACGCGGGCGATCTCCTTGGCGGTGCCGGTCTCGCCCGTGCGCAGGGCGTCGAACTCGCTGCGGATCTTCGCCAGCGGCGCGGCGTCGATGCTGAAGCGCCCGCCCTGCGCCTGCGCGCCCATGAGGCCACGAATGGCGGAAGCGTCGCGCCCATAGGCGTCGAACAGCAGGCGCTCGAAATTGGAGGAGACCTGAATGTCCATGGAGGGCGAGGAGGTCGCGTGGACGCCCTTCACCTCATAGGCGCCGCTGTCGAGGGTGCGGGCGAGGATGTCGTTCTCGTTGGTGGCGATGATGAGCCGGTCGATGGGCAGGCCCATCTGCTTGGCGATATAGCCCGCCAGAATGTCGCCGAAATTGCCGGTGGGGACGGTGTAGGAGACCTTGCGGTGCGGCCCACCCAGCACGGCGGCGCTGGTGAAATAATAGACGGTCTGCGCCACCACCCGCGCCCAGTTGATGGAATTGACGCCCGACAGGCGCAAACCGTCGCGGAAGCTGTGGTTGTTAAAGAGGCCCTTCAGGATCGCCTGGCAATCATCGAAGGTGCCTTCCAGCGCGATGGCGTGAATGTTCGGCGCTTCCACTGTGGTCATCTGGCGGCGCTGCACGTCGGAGACGCGCCCGTGCGGATACATGATGAACACATCCACCTGCTCGAGGCCGGAGAAGGCCTCGATGGCGGCGGCGCCGGTGTCGCCAGACGTCGCGCCCACGATGGTGGCGCGCTGGCCCCGCGCTTTCAGCGCATGGTCCATCATGCGGCCCAGCAGCTGCATGGCCACATCCTTGAAGGCGAGGGTCGGCCCGTGGAACAGCTCCAGCACGAAGAGATTGTCGCCGATCTGCGCCAGCGGCGTCACCGCCGGATGGCGGAAGGTGGCGTAGGAAGCCTCCAGCATGGCCGTGAAGGCGTCCGCCGCGATCTCCCCGCCCATGAAGGGGCCGATGACCTCTTGCGCCACCTGCGCATAGGGGCGCCCGGCGAAGCCCGCGATGGTCGCGGCGTCGAGGGTGGGGTAGCTCTGCGGCACATAGAGCCCGCCGTCGCGGGCGAGCCCCGCCAGAAGGGCGTCGGTGAAGGAGAGGGTGGAAGCTTCGCCACGGGTCGAGAGATAGCGCACGCTGGATCCTGCTGATGGGCTGCGATGGGCGGGGTCTAGCACAAAACGGGGCCGCGCACAGACTCTATGCCAATGGCGAAAGCTGCGGCCATGGTCTATGCAATCCTCACGGAAAAAGTGTGGGGGCATCATGGGGCAGGAGACAGCGGCGCCGTCCAGCCAGGACAGGGGACCCGGCGCCCGCCTGTGGCTCAAGACCCTGCCCGCCGTTTTCGTCTTCCTGTGGTCCACGGGTTTCGTGGCGGGCAAATATGGCATGCCCCATACGGGGCCCTTCACCTTTCTGAGCATCCGCTATCTCATCGTGATCTTTCTGCTGACCGGCGTCGCGCTGCTGACCAAGGCGCCATGGCCCAAGCGCGGGGAGATCGCGCCCATCGCGATTTCCGGGCTTTTCGTCCATGCGGGCTATCTGGGCGGCGTCTTCGCCGCGCTTTCAGTGGGGGTGGAGGCGGGGGTGATCGCCCTGGTGGTGGGGCTGCAGCCCGTGCTGACGGCGGCTCTGGCCGGGCCTTGGCTGGGCGAGATCGTCACGCGCCGCCAATGGGTGGGCCTCGCCATGGGGCTGACGGGGGTGGTGCTGGTGGTGCGCACCAAGCTGGGGCTTGGCATGGGCACGCCGCTGGGCATGGGCTTTTCCATCTTTGCCATGCTCTCTATCACAGCGGGGACGCTGATCCAGAAGCGTTATTGCTCGTTCATGGATCTGCGCAGCGGATCGGTGATTCAGTTCCTGGCCTCGGCCGTGGTCACCCTGCCGATTGCGATTTTCGTTGAAGGTTTTTGGGTTGAATGGACTGTGGATTTCCTGCTGGCGCTGGCCTGGCTGTGCCTGGTGCTCTCCATCGGCGCCATCTCCGCCATGTATGTGCTGATTCGCCGGGGGGCGGCGGCGGAGGTGGCGAGCCTGTTCTTCCTGGTGCCCCCGACGACGGCCATCATCGCCTGGGCCCTGTTCCACGAGACGCTGGACCCGCTCTCGCTGGGGGGCATGGCGCTGGTGGTGCTGGCGGTGGCGCTGGTGACGTACAAGGGGCGGCGCCCCTAACCCCGCCTCCGCCTCCACATGAAATACCCGAACACCCCCGCCAGCGTCCCCGCCAGACCAAACCATGTGCCTGCATAGGACAGGTGGTTGTTGGGGATGTCGAAGACCGTCGCGCCGCCTGCGGGCAGGCCGGGGGCGGCTGGGTGGGCCTCCTCATCCAGGGAGAAGGGGGCGGGGTTTGGCAGGCCCAGCGCCGCGCTGATGGCGAGGGGATCGCGGGTGTACCACTCCGCCTTCGCCGCATCGTCCGTGGGGGTGAAGAGGTTGCGGTCCTCAGGCGCGCGCAGCAGGCCGGTGAGGGTCACCTCCTGCCCGCGCTGCGGGTCGGGACGGCTCGCGGGCTCCTTGTTCGCCAGCGGCACGAAGCCCCGGTTCACCAGCAGGCTGGTTCCGTCAGTCAGCAGCAGGGGCGTCATGATCCAGTAGCCCGGCTGGGATGGCCCTTGCCCGACTTTGCCCGCGCCCCGGAAGATCAGCGCCTCGCGGGCGGGGTCGAGTCGTCCGGTCACGCGCACGCGCGAATAGTCATAATCCAGCGGCTTCAGGCCCGCCCAGGTGGAGGGTGCTGGCAGGGGGCCGGGCTCTCCGTGGATGCGCGCCTCGATGCGGGTGATCAGCGCCTCTTTCCAGTGCAGGCGCTCCACCTGCCACAGGCCCAGCGAGACAAGAATCGCGAAGGCGATCAGCGCCAGCAGGCTGAGCAGCGCGGTGGAGCCCCGGCGGGGAGCGAGGATGGCGTCGGTCAAATCATTTTTCCAACTGGCCGAGGCCAGCCTTGTTGCGATATTGCAGGGACACCAAAATCCCCTTCAGGGGCCGCAACATGCCAAGGCAGACCACCAGCGTCATGGGCAGGAAGATGGCCAGATGCAGCCACATGGGCGGCTCATATTTCACCTCCACCACCAGCGCGGCGCCCACCACGATGAAGCCCGCCAGCAGTGTCACGATGACTGCCGGTCCGTCTCCGGCGTCCGCGAAGCCGTAATCGAGGCCGCAGGCCTCGCAGCGCGGGGCGAGATCGAGAAATCCGTTGAAGAGATTGCCGCCGCCACAGCGCGGGCAGCGACCGGAAAGGCCGGTGGCGTAGGGCGAGGGCGGCGCATCATTGGCGTTGCGCATGGGCTCAGTCTCCAAATGAAAAAGGGCGGCACGGGGCCGCCCTTTGACAAGG
>CAMDOY010000139.1 GCA_945903655.1 Rhizobium sp. Q54
ACGAACGATCTGCAAGCCTTCGTGGATGCGGGCCGTCCCTACTTCAAGGATGTCGGCAAGGTCTCCTTCGACCTCGCCAATCCCTATGTGGTCGCGGGCCTGATCTTCGGCGGCCTCATCCCCTACCTGTTCGGCGGCATCGCCATGACGGCGGTGGGCCGCGCTGCGGGCTCCGTGGTGGAAGAGGTGCGTCGTCAGTTCAAGGAGAAGCCCGGCATCATGAATGGCACGGAGCGGCCCGACTATGGCCGTGCGGTGGACATGCTCACCCGCGCCGCCATTCGTGAAATGATCATCCCCTCCATGCTGCCCGTGCTGGCGCCGCTCGTCGCCTATTTCGGCGTGCTGGCAATCTCGGGCTCCAAGGCCTCGGCCTTCGCGGCGCTGGGCGCCTCACTGCTGGGCGTGATCGTCAACGGCCTCTTCGTCGCGATTTCCATGACCTCGGGCGGCGGCGCCTGGGACAATGCGAAGAAGAGCTTCGAAGACGGCTTCATCGACAAGGACGGCGTGAAGCATCTCAAGGGCAGCGAGGCGCACAAGGCCTCCGTGACCGGCGACACCGTCGGCGACCCCTACAAGGACACGGCGGGCCCCGCCGTGAACCCGGCGATCAAGATCACCAACATTGTGGCGCTGCTGCTGCTGGCCGTGCTCGCGCACTAGGCTTTGTTGGTTGCATGAGAATGGAGAAGGGCGGGGGAGACCTCGCCCTTTTTCGTGGGCGATTGTTGATGAAATCTCGAGTTTTTACTGCGGATGTGTTGACAATGTCGACACGTCGTATCTTTATTGCTGCATGTCAGATCCATCACCCACTGCCGAAGTCAACATTCACCTGCGCGCCCGTTCGCAGGATCGGACTCTTATTGACCAAGCGGCCGAGCTGGTCGGGACGAACCGTTCGCAATTCATGATGGCTTCGGCGCTCAAGGAGGCGAAGAACATCCTGCTAGATCAATCGACCATCTTTGCCGATGCGGAAACCTTCCATAAGGTCATGGACTGGATGGACAACCCGGCCACGCCTTCCGAGGCGGAGGGCATGAAGCGTCTCCTGCAAGCCAGTGCGCCCTGGGACCGTGGCTGATCCGCCGTCCCTTTTCGATCCTCCCGTCCTGCTGACGGAAGCTCACGATCATTCAACATTTCAGTCAGGTGAGCCTGTGCTCGACGAATGGCTGCGGCGACGCGCCTGGCCTAATCTGCAGATGGCGGCCAGCCGCACCTATGTTGTCTGTCCGTCCGGCTCGAACATGATCGCTGGTTATTTCTCGCTCAGCATGGGGCAGATTCTTGGCCAGGACGTCACTGGCGCCATGCGCCGAAACATGCCCCGGCAGATTCCGGCTGTGACCTTGGGGCGGCTCGCGATTGATCGCAGGTGGCAGGGGAAGGGTCTGGGGTCTGCCATGCTCGCCGATGTCGTGCGGCGCGCCCTGCGGGCTTCCAGCGAGGTCGTCGCGCGGTTGGTCATCGTCCATGCGATCTCACCGGCGGCGGAGGCGTTCTATCTTCATCACGGTTTCACCCGCCTGCCCATCGAAACCCCAACGCTTGCGCTCGATCTGCTCAAACTCCCCAGGGTTGAGGATGATCCGGGATTAAAATTCTAATTTTCTAGCGACAACGAAATTCGTATCGGAAAGGGGTGATGCGCATGCGTCCTTTTCATGTCCCGATGACTGGCGTGTCATTGGGTGCTACTGGTTTGATCTCGCAGACTTTTGGCCTCACCTCCAAACCCGGATCGAGCCCCTAACCCATGCGCCTCGCCATCATCCCCTGCCTGTCCCTGTTTCTCCTCGCCGCCCCCCTCCATGCCCAGACCGAGCCCGCCGTGACCACGGTCCAGGCAGGCGGCGTGCAGGCCGTGCTCATCAAGCCCGCAAAGCCCATCGGCTCCGTGATTCTTCTGGCGGGCGGGGATGGGCGGATCGGGGTGGAGGCGGGGGGCGTCATCACGAGGCAGGGTAATCAGCTCGTGCGCACGCGTATGGCCTATGCCCGCAAAGGCTTCGCCGTTCTGGTTCCGGACCGTGGCTACGAGCTTGCGCCGCTGGTCGAGCTCATGAAGGGCGTCAAAGGGCCGGTGACGGTGGTTGGCACGTCGCGCGGCACCCAATGGGCGGCCGAGGGGATCGCCTATGGCGCGAGGCCCGATAAACTGGTCCTGACGTCCGGCCTTCTGAGCGAGGCCTCCACAGACCTAAGCTCGGGCAAGGCGCGCCCGCGCGATGATAAAAACGTCATCTCGCTGCTCGGAAGTCGGGCTCTGTTGCCGCCTACGCTCGTCGTGCATCACAGACAGGATAAATGCTGGCGCACATCCCCTGAAGGCGTCGCTCCCTTCATCGCCTGGTCGAAGGGCAAGGCCAAAGTGGTTTGGCTCGACGGCGGCGAGGAGGTGGGCAATCCCTGCGAAGCCAAGGGCCATCATGGATTTGCAGGCATCGATCATAAGGTGGTCGATGCGGTGACGGCCTTTGCTCGATAGGGCGATGGGCCGAACATGAGGGTGCGAGGGCGGGCGCTCCCGCCCTTCGCTGATTGGCTTGTCGGCGTTCAGGGCCTGAGGCCATGGGAGCGCATGCAGGACGAGTAGAGCGCCATGCGCCGCTGCTGCACCGATGTGTCGTCGCCCCGGCTGGGGGCCTGGGTCTGCGCCTTGCTGACGCAAATGGTGACAACCTGATCTCGCGTCATCTGTTTGGCGGCGAATGCCGGGCCGGCCGTCACCATGGTCGATCCCAGGGCGATGGCGATAAGGCCTGATTTGGCGATCATCTTCGTTTCTCCGAACGAGCAGGAAGACAGAACCGCCTGTCTTCTTCGACCGCCGATGATCGCGCCAAGCTGAAAATTGAAGCAATTCATGCCTTTGGGCAGGCGTATCCGCCCTTTGGCTTAAGCCCGCCCTTGCAAGGGGCTCACCATCGCCACGAAAAAAGCGCCCCGGGGGGCGCTTTTGAAACGGGGCAGGCTTAGCGCGCAGGCCGTCAGAACCGCAGAAGGTTCTTCATGGCGCTGGCCAGGAACGAGGACTCGGCGCCGGCGGTGGGCGTCGTGCGGGAGACGAAGTCGAAGACCTTCCCATCCTGCAAACCATAGTTAGCGACGCGCTCGACCTTCTTGGCCTTGTCGAAATAGACGGCGAAAATTCGCTGTTCCACGATATCGGGCTGCTGGAAGGCGAAAGACTGTTTGGTTTTCTGGGAAATGTAGTACCAGGCCGAGCTGCCTACGGTCGAGGTGGAGGTGGGCGTGCCCAGCACCACGAGCACCTGTTCCGCCGAGGAGCCGACCTTCACCTGCTCGAGCAGGCGGTCATCCGCCACATAGCCCCTCTGCAGCTCGCCATCATACCCGATGCAGCCTGCGAGGGAGACGCAGAGCGCCGCAGCGAAAACAAGCCGGGCGATACGGGCGCCTCCGATATCAGCTTTGGTGGTCCTGGACGTCTGCATGCCGAACTCCGCCCCCCGGGGACTGCGTCCCCTGATCTACAGGTCACTTGAAAGGTGCCGCCCAAAAGGTCTCGCCCCTGGCGGATTTTGCTTGCAACAGGCTTCGCCGATGCCTAACCCCCGTGGCATGGATTTGCAAGCGCGAGGCGCCCGGCGACAGCCGCCGCCGATGCAGCGGAGACAAGACGATGATTTTCGCCATGTTCCGACGTTCCGGCAACGATCAGGTGATCGAACGGCTTCACGGCGATATCGTGGCGGCCGTGCGCCAACCTGCATTTTATGCCGATTATTTGGTGGATGACACGTTTGAGGGCCGGTTTGAAGTGCTCGCGCTCTTCGCCACGCTGCTCGTGCGTCGCCTCGCCTTGCTGCCCTCGCCCGCGCCGGAGGTGGCGCAGGAGCTGACCGATCGCATCTTCAGCGAACTCGATGCAGCCATGCGGGAAATGGGCGTGGGGGATCTGGCCGTCCCCAAGCGCATCAAAAAGTTCGCCGCTGCATTCCTGGGACGTCGGAAGGCCTATGATCAGGCGCTGTCGGCGGGGTCCCCCGAGGGGCTTGCTGCGGCCCTGGGGCGCAATGTCTATGGGCTTGAGGGCGAAGAGGGTCCTCTAAAGGCTGCGCGCATGGCTCGTTACGCCCTCGCGGCTGAGGCCGCGCTTGCGCTTGCGCCGCTGGAAACCTTCGCTGCGGGATCTGCGCCCTTTCCCAAGGCCGAGGCGATCGAGTAGGAGAGAGGGATGAAAATCCGCCGTCCAAAGTCTGCGCCATCAAGATCATCCGCCAAGGGCTCCGCCGCCAAGGCTCCTGCGACCCCTCGTCATCGCGGGGGCGACAGGGCGGAGGTCCATGTCTCCGGGGCCATCCCCGCCCCTGATGGTCCCTTTTCCCGGCCAATCGAGGTGTCCCAGGCCGAAGACAAGGCCCTTCGGGTCAAGCTCTCGGCGACGCAAGACGAGTGCGAGGCTCTCGCAAAGCAGGACAATCTTCCGGCGATCAGCAATCTCACCGCCCAGTTCGAGGTGACTACGGCGGGGCGCGGGATATTCCTGGTGACCGGCGAGGTCCGCGCCCGCGTCACCCAGATTTGCGTCGTCTCTCTTGATCCCTTCGAGACCGATATCGTTCAAGCCGTTGAGCTTTCCTTCGCCTCACCGCAGGATGTGGAGCGGGCTGAGGCCGCCTATGCGAAGCGTCACGAGGAAGATCCTGACGCCGAGGACATCCCGGAGCCCCCCGATCCCATCATCAATGGGCGGATTGATCTGGGGGCGGTGGCGGCGGAGCAACTGGTTCTGGGGCTGGATCCCTATCCCCGCAAGCCCGGGGCGGAATTTCCCGTCGAATTGTCGCAAGTTGGCGAAATAGCTGAGGTTTCTCCGTTCGCCGCCCTTGCGAAGCTGAGAAAAGACGCTACGGAAGACTAGCCCTATCGCCGGATTGCTTTCGCGGTGTTAACGGTTATTGTCCGCCACCCCTGTGGCGACCGTCCTCGGGTTGCGTCATGGAGTCTCCCGGTTTGATGAAGCCCCAGGTCCGCATAGCCCTCGACGCCATGGGTGGCGATCATGGCCCCTCCGTGGTCATTCCCGGCGCAGCGCACGCGTTGACGCGCCGCTCCGACATTAGCTTCCTCATGTTCGGCGATGAGACGGTTATCCAGCCTCTGCTCGCCCAATATCCGGCCTTGCAGGCCGTCACCACCCTCGTTCACACCGATGTCTGGGTGAAAATGGGCGACAAGCCCAGCCAGGCCCTGCGTCATGGCCGACGCACCTCCTCCATGTGGCTGGCGCTGGAGGCTGTGAAGAAGGGCGACGCCGATGTCGCGGTCTCCGCCGGAAACACGGGCGCACTCATGGCCATGGCCAAGTTTTGCCTGCGGACCATGGCGCAGATCGACCGTCCGGCCATCGCGGGCATCTGGCCAACCCTGCGTGGCGATTCCATCGTTCTGGACGTGGGCGCCAGCATCGGCGGCGACGCCCAGCATTATGTGGATCTCTCGGTGATGGGCGCCGCCATGGCGAGCATCGTCTTTGGCGTGCCGCGCCCCACGGTCGGCCTGCTCAATGTGGGCGTCGAGGAGATCAAGGGCATTGAAGAGGTGAAGGCGGCCGGTCGCATGCTGCGCGAGGCTGATTTGCCCAGCCTGACCTACCATGGCTTCGTCGAGGGCGATGACATCGGCAAGGGCGTCGTCGATGTGGTGGTGACCGAAGGTTTCACCGGCAATATCGCCCTCAAGACCGCCGAGGGGACCGCGCGCCAGCTGGCCACAGTCCTGCGCGAGGCGATTCAGGCGAGCTTCATGGCGCGAATCGGCTATCTTCTGGCCAAGAGCGCATTTGATGCGCTGAAAGCGAAGATGGATCCCCGTCGGGCCAATGGCGGCGTGTTCCTGGGGCTGGAGGGAATCGTCATCAAGAGCCACGGAGGCACGGACGACATCGGTTTCGCAGGCGCGATCGATATCGGCTACAAGATGGTGCGGCAGGATCTGCTCTCACGCATCAGGGAATCGCTCGCCATCTGGCAGGACAGCAGAACCGTGCTCGCAGCGGCCCCTTCGGTGGTCGGCGCTGGGCCTGAAACGGATTGAGATCGTGACACAACCGATCAGTAAATTGCGGTCCGTCGTGGTGGGCGTCGGTTCCTATCTTCCGGAGCGCCGGGTCAGCAATGCGGACCTGGAAAAATTCGTCGACACCACCGATGAATGGATCGTCCAGCGCACGGGCATACGCGCGCGCCATATCGCCGCCGAGGGCGAGACGACCTCCATGCTCGCCACAAAGGCCGCCCAGAGGGCGCTCGACGCCGCAGGCCTGGGCCCCAATGACATCGATCTCATTGTTCTGGGCACCTCGACGCCGGATTTCACCTTTCCATCCTCCGCCACCCAGGTTCAGGCGGCGCTTGGCATGACCCGGGGCGTCGCTTTCGACGTTCAGGCGGTTTGCTCGGGTTTTGTTTTCGCCGTGGCGACGGCGGACAAGTTCCTGATCTCCGGTTCGCACAAGCGGGCGCTTGTGATTGGGGCCGAAACCTTCTCGCGCCTCGTGGACTGGAAGGATCGCACCACCTGCGTGCTGTTTGGCGACGGCGCTGGCGCCATCGTGCTGGAGGCTCAGGAGGGGCAGGGGACGGTCGCAGATCGCGGCGTGCTGACCAGCCATCTGCGCTCCGATGGACGCCACCGTGAAAAGCTCTATGTGGACGGCGGGCCCTCCACGACCGGCACGACCGGCCATCTGCGCATGGCTGGCAAGGAAGTCTTCCGCCATGCGGTGGGCATGGTGACGGATGTGATGACCGACGCCTTCGCGGCTACTGGCTACACCGCCGCCGATCTCGACTGGTTCGTGCCCCATCAGGCCAATGAGCGAATCATTGACGCTTCAGCCCAGAAACTCGGGATTGCGTCCGAAAAAATCGTGAAGACTGTTTGCGACCATGGCAACACCTCCGCAGCCTCGATTCCCCTGGCTTTGGCCACCGCCTGCGCCGACGGGCGCATCAAAAAGGGCGATCTGGTGATGATCGAGGCCATGGGCGGGGGGTTCACCTGGGGATCAGCCCTGATTAGATGGTGATTTTTAATTGTGAAGCTTCTGTTATGCTAAATAATGGGCTATGAAAGCTCAGTTTGGCGCGTGATTCAAATTTCCTTCTGAAATCAATGGGTGTATCCTAGTTTGGAGGTTGGGCGAACCATGACAAAATCAGATCCTGCAGCTCGCATTTCCCGCACTGTCACCCGTGCAGACCTTTCCGAGGCTGTTTATCAGCGCGTCGGCCTGTCTCGCGCGGAGTCGGCGCATCTGGTCGAGGCCTTCCTTCATGAGGTCTCGGACACGATCGCCCGCGGCGAGACCGTGAAACTGTCCTCCTTCGGCTCTTTCGTCGTTCGCTCCAAGGGCGAGCGGATCGGTCGAAATCCTAAAACCGGCGTCGAGGTGCCAATCACCCCTCGTCGAGTTATGGTGTTCAAGCCTTCGAATCTCCTGAAGGCGCGAATCAACGGCGAACCCGCCGACGAGTAATCCCCGGGGACCTGGATGGAAAAAAGCATCGACGCCTTCCGCACCATCAGCGAAGCCGCCGAGGAGCTTGATGTTCCCCAGCATGTCCTGCGGTTTTGGGAGACGCGCTTCTCCCAGATCCGCCCCATGAAGCGTGGCGGCGGTCGCCGCTATTATCGCCCTGAAGATATGGATTTGCTGCGCACCATCCGCAGCCTGCTTTATGGCGAGGGCTATACGATCCGGGGCGTGCAGAGGCTGCTCAAGGAGCGGGGCGTGCGGGCCGTGATGGCCATGGGCCCCAATGCGGGCGAGGGAGAGCCTGTCCCGAGCTCACCAATGGCGGTGGACGCCTCCGAAGGGGATGCGGACGACGCAGCTGATGCGGAAGCTTTCGCCGATATGACCCGGGCATTGCGGGCGGCGCTTAGCGATATCGAGGACGCCCAGCGCATCTTGCGGTCTGCGCACGCCCGCTAAGCATCTTATCCCCCGAAATCGTTTTGCTTCGCTTAAATGCGTTTCAGATGGCTTTGATGTGTTGCGCAGCGCGAAGGCCTTCTCTATAAGGCCCTCAGTCGGAGTGTAGCGCAGCCCGGTTAGCGCACTTGTCTGGGGGACAAGGGGTCGTGGGTTCGAATCCCGCCACTCCGACCATTTCTTCTCATAAAATCAAAGATTTATATTTCCCCTTCGGGGCGCTGGTCCCTGGGCTTTTTCATCAGGGACCATATAGGGACCAATTGGGAGCTCGCCGCACCGAACCTTTCGAGGCGCTGTAGGCCAAAAGTGTGGCTAAGCCACCTCTACGACTCGCCAGCTGCCTCCAAAAACTAGGTGCGTGACCAGGCGTCATACTCCCCCCTCTAGAGCGCCCCAGTGGGGGCTTCCAGCGCGCACCCTCCGTGCCGACCACGAAGAGACGCTGCCCCCCCGGAAGCGCACCCTTGAGGGCGACAGGTGGACTATCGAAATGTCAGGCCAAGCACGACTGCCACAAATCCCCAATCCGCTGCTAGCGCTGCAAGCGAGGAAGGCCGTAGGCGGACGCTGGTTTCAACGCTACCGGCGCAGACGCCCAAACTCCTAGACCGGCGGCGACGCCGCCGGACGTTCACTGCGACCTACAAGGTCAGGACCTTGGCCGAGGTCGACCGCCCCGGGCTCGGCGATGGCGGCGCAATCGTGCGACGCGAGGGGCTCTATACCTCGGCTCTCACCGATTGATTGCGTATTCCAATGCATCCGGCCATGCATTCCAATATGAAGCC
>CAMDOY010000140.1 GCA_945903655.1 Rhizobium sp. Q54
CCCGGGAATGGACGCGCGTTTTCAGCGCCCTTGGAAATAACCCACCACAGCGGGAGCGCGTCGTCCAGAGGGGGGCGGGGAAAAGGTGGGGCGCGACGTTGCGCGGCTTGCGAGGCAGCCTTAGCGTCCATGGCTCCAACAGGATTCGATGGCCATCCAGCTGTCCGGGGGCGCCAATGACTGAACAACCGCAAGACCCCGGTCGCATCATCCTGTGGGGCGTCGGCACGCCGCGCACCCTGCGTCCCCATTGGGCCCTGGCGGAACTGGGGCTCGACTATGAATGTCAGCCCATACAAACCCGTTCAAGCGCCATGCAGACGCCGGAGTTCACAGGCCTCACCGCGCGCAAGAAGATCCCGCTGCTGCAGGACGGCGCCTTCACCCTCACTGAAAGCGCGGCGATCATCACCTATCTCTCCGACGCCTATGGCGACGAGCGAACAGCCCTGTTGCCGAGCAGCGTGCCAGCGCGGGCGCAATGTCTGGAATGGTGTTTCTTTGTCTTGAGCGAACTGGACTCAGGCTCGCTCTATGTGATCCGCCGCCACCAATATCTGCCGCAGATCTATGGGGAGGCGCCGGAGGCCTGCGCTGGGGCGGCGCGCTATTTCGCCGACCAGATGCCCTCGGTGGAGCGACAACTGGACAAGGGCCACCCCTTCCTGCTGGGAGACCGCCTGACCGCAGCCGACATCATGCTGACGTCATGCCTGACCTGGGCGGTGCGCTTTGGCGTAGGGATACCCGACATCGCCGCCGCTTACGCCGCGCGGATCACCGCCCGCCCGGCCTATGCGCAGGCCATGGCCCGCAACACGATCCCCCAACCGTCGATGGAATAGCAACGTCAGGAGACCGACTTGCCCGGCGTCCGCGCCGCCAGAAAGGCCTCCAGCGTCATGGGCGCGGGCCTCGGGTTGGGCGCGACGAGATCAGCGCCTTCAAAACAGGTGGCCTCATCGAACCAGCGGGATTGCGCGGGCAGGCCCCAGGGGAAGGAGACATTGGGATCGGCGGGATCCCACCGCACCGGCTCATTTTCCAGATCCATGATCTGATAATGGGTGTTGAACAGCTCCACGCGATGCCCATCAGGATCCCGGAAATAGACATACATGGCGTGGCCCGGACCATGCCTGCCCGGCCCCCGCTCAACATCCCGCCCAAAGCCCAGCGCCCCCGCCACATCGCAGGCCCGCAGCAGGTGATGAACCTCGGGACTGAAATAGGCGAAATGATGCAGGCGCGGCCCCTCGCCCGTGAAGAAAACGATATCGTGGGGATTGCCCTTGCGCTGCAGGAACACGCCCCGGATGTCCTCTTCGGAAGGTCCCAGATATTCTGATAGACGGAAGCCCATGGCGGCGTAGAAGGCCAGCGCCTCGGGCACGCGGGGGGTCAGCATCTGGTAATGGTCGATCCGCTGTCCGCAGCCGCCGCGATGGGCCAGGAAATTGGTGATCTGCCGCTCCTGCGCGGGCATCTGCGCGCAAAATTCCAGCGGCACGCCCACGGGGTCCGTCACCTGCAGGGTCCGCCCCTGATGGGCGACTTCGGCGAAATGCGCGGAAAGATCTTGCGCGGAGAACCAGTCGAAGGCGGCGTCGAGATCCGCTTCGGTCTGCACGCGCAAGCCAATGCGCGCGCATGTGGGGCTTGAGGCGCTCTTGCGAAGCACAAGGCTGTGATGACAGGCCTCCTCGATCCCCCGGAGATAGAGGGTCTCCTCGTCCTCACGGGTGACGAGGAGGCCGATGACCTCGGTGTAGAACAGCCGACTGGCCTTGAGATCGCGCACGCCCAGCGCCACATGGCTGGCGCGCGTGACGTTGAAGGCTGGTTTCCAGACCGGCGCAGGCAGGGTCAATGGGTCTCTCCCTAGTAGGAGCGCCGACCATAACGTCTGCGGAAACTTTTACTAGGCGGTTCAGGCGCGCTGCATCCTCACACTCCGGGAACGGCTGACTCCGGGGTCGCCAGCGCGAACGAGTGAGGCTGCGAGCGCCTCGCCCCTATGAGGCGCCACCCCGTTTCAGTTTAACTTGACGGCGGCGATCCGCTTCACCTCGTCCGGATTTTTGGCCATCCAGTCCTTGTTGCCGACCACGAGGGCGTCGACGGTCACCGTGGGAACGGCGGCGCCTTTCACGGCGCTTTGCAGGTTCTTGTAGGTCCCGGCCGGTATGGTCGAATCAAAATAGGGTTTGCGCCCGTCGGAGGTCTGCAGCGAGGCGATCCGCTTGTCCGCGATGGCGATGAGATCCAGCTTGGCGCCCGCATCGTCGAAGGCCTTGATGGTGGCTGCGCCTGGCGCAGTCACATTGAACACGCAATCCACTTTCTCCGTGGAGGAGCGCAGGCGCGCGAGCGTGCGGTCAGAGTTGGGGTTGCCCAGCTTGTTGAGCGTAGCTGTCTTGAGATTTGCGAAAATGAGCGACAGGCTGTCCCATGTCAGCGCCGGGCCGCCCTCAGCGGGCCCCACCAGCACATTCGTTCCCGCCTTCACATCGGCGATGGTCTTGATCTTCGTGTACTCGTTGCAGATCAGGATAGCAGCTTCGCGATAGGCGACCTGAATGACCCCGTTCTTGACGGGGCCAGGATTGGGGCGGCGCTGATAGACCAGCAAGGCGTCGCCCTGCACCATGCCCACATCGCAAACACCGGCGTCGATCTTCTCCAGAATGTCGAGGCTGCCCTTGTTGACGCTGGGTTGATATCCGAGCTTGCGGGGAGCGGCGGCGTAACCACCATCTTCATCGCCGCCACAGGCCTTGGCGCTGACGGGGGTCTTGGGCAATTGCAACTGGGCGTGCGCGGGGGAAGCGACAACGAGCGCGGCGGCGACGCAAAGAAATAGTTTCAGCATGGATGCCCCTCCCAAATTCACCTTGAAACAAAGACGGGGCAAGCCGGGATTCGGCGCCCCGGCCCGCATAATTGCGAGACTGGTCCGACTCGTCGATTTTGACAAGACCGAGCCACTGTCAGCCACAACCCATTTGGCTTCACGCCGGGCGACGCCAAAGCGAGGGCCATCGCGATTTCAAAAACACTCCGACCGGCCCCGCGCGCCAGAATTCGACGTTTTCCCCGGGGGGCAGGCTACGGGATAGGTGGCGCTCGCCCCGGCGTAGAAACCGGGCGGAGCGGGTTTGCAGATATTGCCTGCGGGATAATAGCCCATATCGCACTTAGGCAAAGAGTTGCCCACCAGGCTCGATGGCGGAGGCGGCTTTGGCGCGTTGGGATCATTCGTTTTGGGAGGCGCAGGCGCCTCCGCAGCCATAGCGATGGAGCAGGTGAGAGCGAGGACGAAAGGAGCCAGAAGCAAGGGATTCATGACGGAAATGCCCGATTTCGACCCTTGAAAAATAATCAAAATCACCGATTCCAGCAAGATAAAGCCGGACATATCGAGGAAACGTGATAGACGCCCGGGGCTGACGCGCCCGCCCCTTTGGGGGCGGTGATCAGCGGGACAGGACGTCTGCGTTACCTTGGACGCGTGACCCACGCTCATCGGGCCTCGGCTCCGGCTACTGTCCGAAGAACCAAGGGAACCGGCTTCGAGCAACGTGATGAAAGAGTTTGGCTGGGGGACCTGGATTCGAACCAAGATTGACCGAGTCAGAGTCGGTAGTTCTACCGTTGAACTATCCCCCAAGCGGAGCGCGAATCACGCGCCCGCACCAGCCGCAGACCAGCCGGTGGAACGAGGCGGTGTCTAGTCGCTGGCGGCGACGCTGTCAATGCCGTCGCGCCATCGGGGTCCACACCCGCCCCGCCCCCGCTGCGCGCGGCCCGGGCTCCGGAACCCGCCAGATTTTGAATTGTTCAAATTCTGATCTGGCGGGGGACCATCGACGCTAGAAATCAAACGCTGTATGAGAGGGCCATGGACCCCTGCGGGCGCCCGCCCCGGCGCGAGCCCTGCGGCCGCCCTGGGGTCGGGGTTGAGAGGAATGGATCGATGCAACCGATAGAAAAGGAATATGCCGATATTCCGGGGACGACGGTGTTCGACGCCGAGCAGTCCCGCAAGGGCTACGGCATCAACATGTTCTGCATGTCCCTCTTGAAGGACGCCAACCGCAAGGCCTTCAAGGCCGACGAGGCGGGCTATCTCAAGAAATACAAGCTGAGCCCGGAGCAGACGGACGCCATTCTCAAGCGCGAATGGAATCGACTGCTTGAGCTTGGCGGCAATATCTATTTCACCTCCAAGCTCGGCGCCACGGACGGCCTCTCCTTCCAGCAGTTGGCCGCCAAGATGACCGGATGCACCCAGCAGGAATATGCGGACATGATGCTCGCGGGCGGCCGTTCGCCCAATGGCGCCCGCACCAAGTCGGAGTGGAAGAAGTAATGGCCAAGATCATCGCAGGGGTCGCCACCTCCCACGTTCCCGCCATCGGCGCGGCGCTGGACAACGGCAAGACGCAGGAGCCCTATTGGCAGCGGGTGTTCTCCGGCTACGAGGAATCCAAGAAGTGGATCGCCGAGGTGAAGCCGGATGTGTGCATCGTCGTGTTCAACGACCACGCCACCGCCTTCTCCATGGACATCGTGCCCACCTTCGCGCTGGGCTGCGCCTCCGAATTCATCCCGGCTGACGAGGGCTGGGGCCCGCGCCCCGTGCCGGTGGTCCATGGCCATCCCGAACTCGCCGCCCATATCGCCCAATCGGTGATTCTGGACGAGTTCGACCTGACCATCGTCAACAACATGGAGGTCGACCACGGCCTCACCGTGCCGCTGAGCCTCATGTTCGGCCAGCCCGCGGAATGGCCCTGCAAGATCATCCCGTTGGCGGTGAATGTGGTGCTCTTCCCCCCGCCGACCGGCAAGCGCTGCTTTGATCTGGGCGCCGCCATCCGCCGCGCGGTGGACAGCTATCCCGAGGACCTGAAGGTCGTGATCTTCGGCACGGGCGGCATGTCGCACCAGATCTCCGGTCCCCGCGCCGGCCTGATCAACAGCGATTTCGACAAGGCCTTCCTCGACGGCATGAGCAACGACCCGCAGAAGCTGGTGAAGCTGCAGCATGTGGAATACATGCGCGAAGCCGGCGCCGAGGGCATCGAAATGGTGATGTGGCTGGTCATGCGCGGCGCGCTGGACGAGCATGTGCACGAGCGTTACCGCTTCTACACCGTGCCCGCCTCCAACACCGCCGTGGGCCATCTCATTCTGGAGAATGAGGGTCTGGCCAACGCCGCCGAATAAGCGGCGGGCCATACCCTCCCCCTCGTGGGGAGGGTCGGCACGCGAAGCGTGACGGGGTGGGGGGCGCTAACGCCAGAGATTGCGCTCGCCCCCCACCCCGCACCCCTCCCCACGAGGGGGAGGGGATCGGCAAGCGTTGCGCTAACTAACAGAAATTGCGCTTTTATCAGCCCTCCACCAGCGCCAGCGCCGCCTCGACAGCCTCGTCCACGCTCCAGAAGCTGCGCTGCGGGTCCGCCAGCGCCGGATGGGCGCGCAGCAGCAGGTCGCGCACATGCTGCTTGCAGCGCGCCAGCAGCAACACGCGCCCCTGCCCCTCAAGTTGCGCCTCCCATTCGATCAGCGCCTCCAGAGCGGTGGCGTCGAGGTCGCTGCTGTCCTCGAGGCTAAGGATCACCACGGGCGTCCCCTCTTCGCTGGGGAGCGTATCGCCCATGCGGGCGAAGACCGTCTCCGCATTGGCGAAGAACAGCGCCTCGGTGGGGCGCACCACCAGAATGCGGGGATCAGTCAGCGCCTCGGGATGAGCGACGAGATCCACATAAGCCCGACTGTCGGCCAGGCGCCCGAGCCGCTCGATGCGCGGGCTCGCGAGCCGCCCGAGGGTGGCCACTACAGACAAGGCGACCGCCAGCAACATGCCATCCACAACGCCCAACAGGGGCACGCCCAAGGCCGCCGCCAGCGCAAGATATTGATCGCGCCCGATGCGCCACAGATGGAGCAGCGGGCGCGGATCGAGCGCGGGCAGCACCGCATAGACCACCACAGCCGCCAGCACCGGCTGGGGAATGCGCGCCACAAGCGGCGCAAAGAGCGCCGCCATGGCCACCATGCACAGCCCCGCCACAAGGCCCGCCACGCGGCTCACGGCCCCCGCCGCCTCATTGGCGAAGGAGGCTGAGAAGCCAGCCCCCACGGGCAGGCCTCGCAGGAGACCAGACACGACATTGGCGAGCCCAAGGGCGAAGAGTTCGCGCTGGGGGTTCAGCCTGTCCCCATGGCGCAGGCCAAGGCTGCGCATGGAGCCCCATGACTCCGCGAAGATGATCAGCACCAGCGGCAGCGCCACCCGCGCCAGCGCCTCCCAGGACTCCAGCGACAGATCAGGCAAGCGCGGCCCCATGACGGTGACATCGAGATGGCCGACGCGGGCGACGCCCAGCCCATCAAGATCAAGAAAATAGGCGCAGGCCACGCCAAGGCTGAGCGCGATGAAGGGCGCCGGCGCCAAGGGCCAGCGGCGCAGCCCCAGCAGCAGCGCGAGGGCGCCGAGACCCAGACCCAGGCTCGCCCCATTCACCTCCCACAACCGCCAGCCCAGAGCCCAGACAAAGCCGCCAGCCGTGTGCGACTCCAGCTCCAGCCCGGTCAACCCCGGCGCCTGCCGCAACACGATGATGATCGCCAAACCAAAAGCGAAACCGCGCAACACCGGCCGCGAGATGAACTGCGCCAGCGCCCCCATGCGCGCCACGCTGGCGCAAAGCAGAAACACCCCCGTCAGCAGCACCGCCCCCGCCGCCAGCGCGAGGCGTTGCTCAGGGGTCTGCGCCATCTCAGCCGAAGCTGCGGCTGCAGCCAGAATGGCGGCGGAGGATGAGGTTGGCGCCACGATGGCGAAACGGCTGCGGCCTACCAGCGCATAGATCAGCAACCCCGCAATCGCCGCCACGACGCCATGTTGCGGCGGAAGCCCCGCGATGGACGCATAGGCGATGGCCTCAGGCAGCAGCAGGCCAGCGACCGAGAGGCCCGCAATCACATCCCATTTGGAGACAAGCGCCATCGCCAATCCAAAGCCCGCACCGCCTTGCATCCTACAAAGTGTCAGGGCCCGCAAGCGCGTCGCGCGGATCCAAAGGATCAGATCGCCCTTGCAAAGACAAAAACCGAAATTATGGTGGTGGGATTGTGGGTCCCACATTGCAAGGCGAGCGATCCTTTGAAGCCTCTCATTACGCTGCTCTCGATTTTCACCCTGGCAGGCTGCGCCGCCAACCGTCCCGTCTGCGTCGCCGAAGACCCAGCCTATCTCAGCCATATGCAAAGCTGCATGAGCGGCAAGTCGGAGCTTCGCATGCTGTTGGCGCAGGGTCACGACCACAGCGACTGCAACGCGCAAGCCAAGGCCAGGGGCCTCTCCACGCGCAACCCGCAAGTCTGCAACGACCCCATCCTGCATGCGGACATCATCCGCCAAAGGCGTTAGAGGCGGCGGCGGCGCCCGCTTAGACCTTTCGACGTTTCATCACCAATATTTGTGCCTGGCCGCACTCACGCTCGCGCGTCTGCGATCAGAATGGCCGCGCTCGTCAGCACTCTGGCATGGCGAGCGCCAGAACCATGGCGAAAGCACATTCAACTGGTCCCCACCCTTGCGTTACGCGTCTGCCTACAAACTTTAGCACTGGTCGAAACGCTGGAATCACGCAACCATGATGCATTGGAGGCGTTGTTCAAGCGGAGCCGTTCTGCAGCCGTCGCAACCAAAGCGCCGGACGCCGGGCGGTCGATGAAACCGGGCGAGGAAGCTCGCTCATTCGATGCGCCAGGAGCAGACATGACGCTCGCTACCGATCTTCTGTCCCGCTACTCGAGTTCTTATGAGACGCGCCGCGACGCAGAAATGTCCATCGCGGATTTTCTCGAAGGCTGCAAAAGCGACCCCAACTTTTACGCAAGCGCCGCCGAGCGCCTGCTGCGCGCCATCGGCGAACCCGTGCGGATCAACACCGCCCAGGACTCGCGCCTTGGCCGCATCTTCATGAACCGCACCATCCGCATCTATCCCGCCTTCAAGGAATTCTACGGGATGGAGGATACGGTGGAGCGCATCGTCTCCTATTTCCGCCATGCGGCGCAGGGGCTCGAAGAGCGCAAGCAGATCCTCTACCTGCTCGGCCCCGTGGGCGGCGGCAAGTCCTCGCTGGCGGAACGGCTGAAGCAGCTGATGGAACAGCAGCCCATCTATGCGCTGAAGGCGGGCGGGCAGATCAGCCCCGTCTTCGAAAGTCCGCTGTGCCTCTTTGATCCCGTGACCATGGGCGAGGAGCTGGAGACGCGCTTCAACATCCCGCGCCGCAAACTCACGGGCCTGATGAGCCCCTGGTGCCTCAAGCGCCTCGATGAAGCTGGCGGGGATCTGTCGAAATTCACCGTGGTCAAGCTGATGCCCTCGCGCCTGCGCCAGATCGCCATCGCCAAGACCGAGCCGGGGGATGAAAACAATCAGGACATCTCCTCCCTCGTCGGCAAGGTGGATATCCGCAAGCTCGAAAACCTCGCCCAGCACGACCCCGACGCCTACAGCTATTCGGGCGGCTTGAACCGCGCCAATCAGGGGCTTCTCGAATTTGTCGAAATGTTCAAGGCGCCGATCAAGATGCTGCATCCCCTGCTGACTGCGACGCAGGAGG
>CAMDOY010000141.1 GCA_945903655.1 Rhizobium sp. Q54
GATCTTCCCCGAGGCCCTGACCACAGCGGATATGTTCCGCGCATTCGCCAGCCGGATTGATGCGCCTCTGCTCGCCAATATGACGGAATTCGGCCGCACGCCCTTTTTCACCCGCGAGGAATTCGCCAGCCTTGGCTACGCCATGATGATCTGGCCGGTCAGCTCCCTGCGCATGGCCGCGAAAGCCCAGCAGGAGCTCTACGCGACCCTGCAGGCGCAGGGATCCGCCGAGTCCCTTCTGGGGCGGATGCAGACCCGCGCCGAACTCTACGAGGCCATCGGCTATCACGATTTCGAGGCGCTGGATGACTCCATCGCCCGCTCCGTGGCGCCCTAGCCTTCGGGGCCTATTGCGGGGTCAGCAGCTTCTTGGCGCGCTCCACCACCTCAGGGGGCGTCTGGTAGAGTTTCGCAATGATCTTTTGCGTTTCCTCACCCGTGGTGGGGTCGCTTTCGAGCAGCATTTTCTTGGCTTCCGCCTGGAATTCCGGATCCTTCTGGGTGGCGTCAAAGGCCAGGCGCAGGGTTTCGAGGCGCGCAGGCGGCACGCCCGGAGGGGCTGCGAAGGGCAGCGCGATGGCTTTGGTCGCGACCATCAATTCCATCAACTGCCGGTCGGCGTCGTTTTTCAGAAAGTCGAACACCAGAGGCGCGTCGGGCAGTTCCGGGCTCTTCTCCCGAGCCAGTTGGAACAGAACGTTGAGCTTCTTGTCCCGCAGCCATTCGGGCCGGGTGATTTTGATGGCCGACAGGGCGAAGCTGCAGCGTCCATGGGCCTCGCCATTCTCCATGGCCATGATTGGAAGCCGCCCTCCGGCAGGAGCTTCTTCGCCTCGCCCTCCAGCTCCTGCAAATTCACGATGGAGAGCTTGCGCCGTAACTTGCTCCCCTCATAGGCGATGTCGGGGCGCACCAGTTCCTCGCCCGCCTGTCGGGCGGCGGGGGGGCGTCTGGGCGAAGCCGGCGCTGGCGAAAAGAGCGCCGCAGCTCGCTGCTGCGCCCGCCAGAAAATCGCATCTGCGCTTCGCCATGGCCCCCATTGATTCGCTTGGACCGTTGGAAGGGCGCTACGCGCTTGTGCGCACGCGCAGACCCATTGGCCGTTTCATGCAGACTAGAATAGGTTAAGTGCAAACGACGCCCACAAGCCGGGGAGGAAGAGAATGTTTTCCGCTAAAGGGATCACGCAAGTCTGGGGGCTGGCCTTTTCTCTGTGTGCTTGCCTCCCGGGCCTTGCCCAGGCGCAGGACTTCTATGCCGGCAAGACCGTTGACATGGTTGTGGGTTATCCGCCGGGGGGCAGCAACGACCTTTATGCGCGTCTGGTGGCGCAATTCATCGTGGAGCACATTCCAGGGCGTCCGCGAATCGTTGTCCAGAACATGCCGGGGGGCGGAAGCCTTCTGGCGGCGAATCATATCTTCAATGTGGCGCCCAAGGACGGGACGGTGCTGGGCGCCGTGTCCCAGGGCATTCCACTTCAGGCCAGACTGGGCCATCCGCAAGCTCGCTTCGATCCCGTGAAGTTCAACTGGGTTGGCCGCTCCGCCCCCTCGTCCAATGTCACCATGGTCTGGCGCGACTCCTCCGCGCGCAGCTTTGAGGACGCACTCAGAAAGGAGATCACCCTGGGCGCCACGGGCGCTGGCTCCACGGTCGCGCTTTACCCCAGCGTGATGAACGAGATCCTGAAAACCAGATTCAAGATCATTCTTGGCTACAAGGGCTCGCCCGAAGCCATGCTCGCCATGTCCCGCGGCGAGGTGGAGGGCCATTCGACCACATGGGAAGCGGTCAAGGCCGTCAATCCCGGTTGGGTGAAGGAGGGTCAGGTGCGGGTCCTCGTGCAGCACGGCCTCTCGCGCCATGCGGATCTGCCGGATGTGCCGACCTCCGTGGAATTGGCCAGGAATCCCACCGACCGAGCCGTCATGGAGGTCATCATGAGCGCGGCTGAGGTTGGCAAATCCTATTTCACCACCCCAGGGGCGCCGATGGAGCGGGTGACGACCTTGCGGCGCGCCTTTGACGCCATGGTGAAGGATCCGGCCTTCATCGCCGCCATGAGGAAAATTGGGGGTGACGTAGGGCCCATGCGCGGCGAAGATGTGCAGGCGATGATCGCCCAGCTCGACACCCTCAGCCCCGATCTCATCGCCCGCGTCAAATCTGTCTATAACGAGCAATGATCCGATGTTTTACGATGCTCTTCAAAATCAGCATGGCCTCAAGCATGACCCGTTCAAGGCGCTTGTGACGCCGCGCCCCATAGGCTGGGTCTCCACACTGGGCCGCAACGGGGTGGCGAATGTGGCGCCCTATAGTTTCTTCGCCGCAGTGTCCGAAAAGCCCGCTTATGTCATGTTTTCCGCCAGCGGCGCGAAGGACACCCGGCGCAATGCGGAGGAGACCGGGGAGTTCGTTTGCTCAGTGGCGAGTTTCGCCCTGCGGGAGCAGATGAATCTCACCGCCAGCACTCTGGGGCCTGATGAAAGCGAATTCGCCTTTGCGGGGTTGACGCCGGCTCCATCGCATTTCGTCAAGCCGCCCCGGGTCGCGGAAAGCCCTGCCGCCCTGGAGTGCCGCTATTTCAAGACGGTGGAATTTCCCGCCGTGGGCCCCCATGACAAGCCGCATTCGGCGGTTTTCGGCCTTGTGGTGGGGATCCATATCGAGGACGACTATATCCGCGATGGCCTGGTGATCACGGACCTCATGCGGCCCATCGCCCGTCTTGGCTATCGTGATTATGCGGTCGTCAGCGGCGAGTCCATGTTCACCATGCCCTCGCCGCCGCCCGTGAAGCGCTGAACCTACCAGCGGCGATAATAACCGTCGCGGTGGTAACGGGGGTAGGGATAGGGGCGCGGGTAGACATAGACCGGCTCCGGGCGCTCATAGACGATCACCGTTTCGCGTGGCGGCGGCGGGGGCGCCACGATCTGGTGGCCGCGGCTCTGCATGCACTGGGCGTAGACATTGTCATAGCGTCCCTGCACTGCGGCGCCCTCGTTCTGTGCCTGACCGGCGCCGATGGCGCTGCCCGCCAGAAGACCCGAGCCCGCGCCGATGGCGGCGCCAGCGCCCGCCCTTCCGGAGGCAGCGCCGATGGCTGCGCCCGCGAGCGCGCCGATGGCTGTGCCCACCACGGCGGTTGAAACGGCGGATTGATTGGCCGCCTCGCCCGGCGTTTGGCCGCCGTTGGCGCGCTGGGCGGAGATGTCGCAGAGGTCGGCGTCGCGATTGAAGGCCGCCTGCGTCTTGTTCGGGCCGGGAATGACGGAGAAGGAGGGACCCGCAGGGCGCGTGGAGGCGCAGCCCGCCAGAGTCAGGGCGAAGAGGCTCACGCAGATGATGGAGGTATTAGGTTTCAGCATGGGCGACCCCATTTGATTCGGTAGCTCAGGTTCAGCTTTATTTCAGGCTTTTCTTCGGCAGCCAACTCCCGGTTGGCGCTGAAAATCGACGATCCGCTTTATTAAAGGCGCGAAACCGATGCAGATTTTCAAATGACAGTATCCACCAAATCTGAACAATTGTTTTCGCCTCGAAATGTTACGGAAAAATTACACTTGATGTGGTGGGCGCGCGGCCTGCTGCGCGTCGCCGCTCACCGATTGAAAGATGTGATTCGCGGCTCTGTCGACTCTCCCATTCGCCCCATTGGCGCGAGGCATGGGACGCCCCCAGAGAGCTCCAGTCATTGACCCCGTGAGCTTATGGGATAACATGAACCTCACCGGAGGCAGCATCGTTGCAAACCCAAACGATCCGCCATTCAAATCAGACGTGAGTGAACACGCATCATGGATCAAGCCTCTCCCGAGTTTCTGGCTCTCGCCCGCCAATATCCCACCGCCTTCGATTTGCGCGACAGAGCCCGTCGCATCATGCCGAATTTCGCCTTCGAATATATGGATGGCGGCGCTGGCCCGGTTGATCTTGGGGTGCGTCGCAACTGGACATCGCTTGACAATGTCGAGCTCGCGCCAAGATACGGCAAGGTGGTCCGCCCGCCGTCATGCGAAGCCACCCTGTTCGGGCGTGAATATACGGCGCCCATCGGCATTTCCCCCATCGGAGGCCCGGGCACCGCTTTTCCCGGCGCGGAGACCTACCTTGCGACGGCCGCGCAAAAACTGCGTGTGCCCTATACGCTTGGGCTGCTCTCTGGAATCGATGTGGAGGAGGCGGCGCGCATCGCGCCCGACGTGCTCTGGTTCCAGCTCTATCGCTTCTCCCGCAATGATCATCAGATTGGTCTTGACCTCACCCGACGCGCCGCCGCCGCAGGCGTGCATGTGCTGGTGCTGACCATCGACACGCCCATTCGCACGATCCGGCCGCGCGAAACCAAAAGCGGGATCCAGAACCCCTTCAGGACCACCATGCGTCTGCGCATGGACGCGATCTCCTCGCCGCGCTGGCTCGCCTCGCTGGCGCGCCATGGCATGCCGCGCTTCACCTCGCTGAAACCCTACATGAAGCCCGGCGCGACCTTTGAGGAGACGACCGAGTTCATTCGGCGCGAGCAGGGCGGCGCCTTCACCTGGGAGGAAATCGCCAAATACCGCGAGGTCTGGAAGGGGCCGCTGGTTCTCAAGGGGGTGCTGCATCCCGCCGATGCGCAGCGCGCGATCGAGATGGGGATCGACGGACTTTTCGTCACAAATCACGGCGGACGCCAGGTGGAATGTCTCCCCGCATCCATCGATGTGCTGCCCGCCATCGCTGAAAAAGTGGCCGGACGGGCGACGCTCATTTTCGACTCGGGCGTTCGGTCTGGCGCAGACGCGGCGCGCGCGATCGCGCTCGGCGCGGACGCGGCTTTCGCTGGCAAGGCTTTCTTGTGGAGTCTGGGCGCCCTTGGCGACAGGGGCCCCGAGCATTACATCCGCTTGCTGGTGGATGAACTGCGCGCCAGCATGGGCCAGCTCGGATGTTCGAAAATATCGGAACTGCGGAGCCTCGACCGCAAGCACCCGAGCGCCTGGCCCAGCAGCAGCCTTGGGGGATAGCGATATAGCGTCGCGTTCGGTTCCCTGTGCTTCGACAGAATGAAGTGCGATGGAGCGGAGGGACCAAGCCCTCGAAATCAAGCGACAATGCGAAACATTGGCATGGGGAAGACAATGTCCAGGAAACTCTTGCTCTCTCTTGTGGGCGTCCTTCTTCCAGCGCTGGGCGCAACCCTCGCCCTTGCCGAAGAATGGCCGCAGAAGGCGGTGCGCATCATCGTTCCCACGGCGCCCGGGGGTTCAATTGATCTGTCCGCGCGCCTTGTCGCCAACCAGTTGCAGCAGAAATGGGGGCAGCCGGTCGTGGTCGAGAACCGTGCGGGCGCCGCCATGCGCATCGGCGCTGACGCAGTGGCCAAGGCGCGACCCGATGGCTACACGCTGCTGTTCGCCCATGATGGCGCCATGGCCATGAATGTCGCAGTGTTCAAAAGCCTGCCCTATGATCCCGTAAAGGATTTTGAGCCTCTCGCCATGATCGCCTCGCTGCCGCTGGTGCTCATGGTCCATGAAAAGGTTCCAGCCAATTCCGTCAGTGAACTCGTCGCCCTCGCGAAGAAAAATCCGGGCCGTCTCAATCACGCCTCCGGCGGCACCGCCACCTTGCTGGCGCTGGAGCTCTTCAAGGCGAACACGGGGATCGATGTGCAGAGCGTGCCCTTCATGGGTGGGTCCACCACGGTGAATGCGGTCATGTCCGGCAGCGTGGAAATGCTGATCGCGGATCTGTCCACCGCAGGTCCCGCGCTGCAATCCCCGCAGGTGCGGTTGCTGGCTGTTTCGACCCTGGAGCGTCAGCCGGTCTTGCCTGATGTGCCCACCCTGAACGAATCGGGCTTGCCGGGCTATGACGTGCGGACCTGGATCGGCGCCTTTTCGCCGGCCGGCACGCCTGCGCCCGTCGTGAAGAAAATCGAGGCGGGGATCACCGAGGCGATGCGTTCTGCGGACGTGCGTGAAAAGCTCGAAAAAAGCGGACTGATCGTTCTGGACAAGGGCGGAGACGTCATGGGTGCGCGGGTGGTCGCCGACATCCAGAAATGGGTGACGCTGGTGCGCGAGCGGAATATTCAGTTTGATCAGAACTGAGCGCAGGACAAGGAACCCCGACCATGAAATTTGGGCTGTTCTCCAACAACCGCAGGCCCCAGAGAACCCTGGGGGACGCCTGGGAGGAAGACATTTTCGAAATCGTCACAGCCGACAGGCTTGGGTTTGACGAGGTCTGGATCAGCGAGCACCAGACCCCTGCGGAACTCATTATCGCCAAGGCGGCCGCGCTGACGAAGAACATTCGCATGGGCTCCGGCGTGCGGCCTCTGGGCTATTATCATCCCATCCAGATAGCCCTCGAGGCCAACGCCACGGATCAATTGACCGCAGGCCGTTATATGCTGGGCGTCGGCCATGGCTTCCATGGGCGGCAAATGGAATGGCGTGGGCGCGATCCCGCAGACACCCGCAGCATGGTCGAGGCCTCCATAGAACTTGTCTTGAAGCTTTGGAACGCGGATGCGCCCGTGGACTATGATGGCCCCTATTGGACCGGCAAGCAGATGGTGCTGCAGTGCCCGCCCGTGCAAAGCCCCCATCCCCCGGTCGCCATCGCCTGCGTGACTTCGCTTTCGTCCGTGGAGCTGGCGGGCAAACTGAACCTCATGATGCTGACGGGCGACTTCATTCCGGCGTCGCGCCTGAAAAAATTCGGCGCCACGCTGGTGGCGACGCAGGCCGCCCATGGGTATCAACCCACCCGCCGGAACATTCGCTCCACGCGCGTGGTCTATGTGGCCGAGACCGACAAGAAAGCGCGCGACGACATGCGCGAGTCCTATCAGGCGACCATCGATTGGGAGATCGTCAACACGCCGCACCATCAGGTCGAGCGCATTCCTCCAGGCGGCGAATTGAAGGACATCACCTTCGACTACCTCGTCGACACCGGCAATCTCTTCATCGGTTCGCCAGACCGGGTGCAAGCCCTCATCGAGGATCATTTCGAAAAGACCGGCGGCTTCGGGACCCTGCTCATCCACGCGGGGCGCGACTACGCCACGCGGGAGAAGCGGGCGCAGTCCATGGACATGTTCATGAAGGAAGTGGCCCCCAGGATCGCCCATCTGGATCCGGACGCTGACAGGGTGAGTGCGCAGGCTGCTGAATGACGCTTGGGCAACCTTCAACCCCAGGGGGTCAAGCACGCGATCATGTTTGCATATTCCAATGGTCCGGGACGCCCTGTAGATGACCTCCAACACACTCGAACGCGCCTTCGCCCTGCATCAACAGGAGAAGCTTGAGGAGGCCATCGCTCTTTATGCGGCGTTTCTGGACGAGGATCCCGAGCATTTCGACGCCCTGCATTTGATGGGTTTGGCGACCGGCCAGGCTGGGCGCGTGGAGGAGGCTGAAGCTTTTTTCTGCAAAGCCATCAGCATCAAGTCTGATTTTGCGCAAATCTATGCGAGCTACGCCTTGCTGCTCCATGACCACAAGCGCCTTGACGAGGCGCGCGCCTGTTATAACAAAGCCATCTTCGTCGCGCCTGATTACGCAGAAGCCTATTGTGATGGGGGCGTCGTTCTAGATGAATTGAACGAGGTGCAGGAGGCGATCACAAGCTATTCCAGAGCGACCCTGCTCAAGCCCGATTACGCCATGGCTTTCAATAATCTTGGGGGCGCCCACAAAAAAATCAACCGCCTTGAGGAAGCCATCACGCATTATGATGACGCGATCTCGATAGATCCCCAATACGCCCTGGCCTATTCCAATCGGGGGGTCGCGCTCAAGGGCCTCAAGCGGATCGAGGAGGCGCTACGTAATCAAGATAAAGCGATTTGCTTGAAGCCTGACTATGCCGACGCCTATTGGAACAAGGGATTGGTGAAGCTTCTGACCGGTGATTTCTTAGCGGGATGGGAGCTTTATGAATGGCGCAAGAAAACCAAGGAGCCGCATGGCGACCGAAGCTTTTCCAAGCCCCTGTGGCTTGGGAAAGAAAGCCTTGCGGGGAAAACCATTCTTGTCCATTGGGAACAGGGCCTTGGAGATTCCATTCAGTTCTGCCGCTATATCGCTTGCTTTAAGGCGCTTGCAGCCAAGGTCCTTTTCGCGCCGCAAAAGCCATTGCGTGGTTTGATGACAAACCTCGACGTCGCCTGTGACATTGTGGATGAAGCCGATCCATCCATTGAGTTTGATTGTCATATCCCCCTGTTGAGCGCGCCATTGGCTTTTGGCGCCGATGAAGCGAACATGCCGGGGTGGCGCCCCTATCTGTTCGCCGAGCCAGATCGCCTGGCGCGCTGGCGTGACAGGATTGGCGGGGAGGGACTCAGGATTGGCGTTTGCTGGCAGGGAAGCACCGGGCCGGTCGATGCGGGGCGTTCCTTTCCCCTCAGCCAGTTCCTGGCCCTGTCTGACATGCCGGGGGTTCGACTCATCAGCCTGCATAAAGGCGATGGCGAAACGCAATTGCGCGATTTGCCGGGCGGGCTGACGGTCGAGACCATGGGCGCGGACTTCGATGCGGGGCCTGACGCCTTTCTGGATACGGCGGCGCTCATCATGTGCTGCGATCTCGTCATCACCTCCGACACGG